>JBEHWO010000089.1:0-18723 GCA_040217695.1 Vulcanimicrobiota bacterium
TCCGGTTCAGCAATTTTCTCCTGTTTTAAATTTGTTACTATTCTATTTTTTTCTTCTGCTCTAAGGATTTCTTCTTCTACCTGCCTTTGAAATTCCTCCTCAGCCCTTCTGACTTCCTCTTCTACCAGTCTTCTGGCTTCTTCTTCGGCTTTCAGCAACTCTTCTTCTGAAAGTTCTTCACTTTCATTGATGTTTTCCATATTTATATCCTGTATCTGTTTCTTTTTTAAATTTATATTTCTAATTTCTATGGTGTCATAATTATTTTTTATATCTATTTCCTCTTCATCAGGGCATAAGATTTCTTCCGAAGACCTGGGAATAAACTTAGTCTTTTCAGCCAATTTCTTTTCTTTTTTTGCAACCAGCCACTTTTCTAAGAGTAATTCTTTCTCTGTGTCTTTCTTTTCTTCATTATGCATGTCGTGACATCCATTTCGTTATTAAATATTTTAATAGATATTGATTTTGCATAATTTAAAAATTTCCTCCAAGTTTTTAAGCTTTTTATTAAAAATTATAGTAACATACTAATAAATTTTAAGCAAGTTATCAGTATACAGGTAATTGAAATTTTTTTTATCAGGTGATATAATATTTTTATACAATATTTATTCTTTGAAATTTATTTATCCTTAGTCGTAACGCGTAACGCGTTACGGGAGGAGACAAAATCACAGATTATTCGGTGTCGTATTTATCGCCGGCGGCACGTTGTAAATTAAATATAAGAGATTATTACTTATGAATATTTATAAAACTAACTATATCCTCGTGAATAATAAATTAAAACCATGGGGGTGAAAACCTTGGAAGAAAGATTTGAAGAAAGATTCGAGTGATTTTAAGCAATTTTAATTTAGAAACTTCAACTTGGGGACTGTGAAGCGAGTCTGTGATAAATGTACAGACTGTTTACCCTCTGAGGAAAAGCTTTTACTTTTCCTTGTTTTTTTTGTTAATTTATAAAATTTTAACTTTGAGAAGGAAATTAAATACCTTTCATAGAAGTTTATTAGAGCAGAAAATAAAATGTAATTTAAAGAGTAATATATTGAAATTTTACAGAACTACTGGAGTACATTAGGTTGATTAGTTTGAGGTCACGTATCTACGAAAAGGGGGTATGCGGCTTTGCCTGCAAAAATGCGGGAGACTCTCTGTCGCGTAATTTTTTATGAGTAAAAAACATAATAAGACATCATCTTCTCAAGAGTTACAGCATGAAAAAAAGAAAGATAAAAATAATCTTTCAACTGAAACTTCAGGTGAAATAACTGAAACTTCAGGTGAAAAATCTGAAACTTCAGGTGAAAAATCTGAAACTTCAGGTGAAAAATCTGAAACTTCAGGTGAAAAATCTGAAACTTCAGGAGAAAAATCTGAAACTTCAGGAGAAAAATCTGAAACTTCAGGAGAAAAATCTGAAACTTCAGGTGAAATAACTGAAACTTCAGGTGAAAAATCTGAAACTTCAGGTGAAATAACTGAAACTGGACCCGTAATGGAAGAAATCGTTGATAATATTTTAGAAGAATCTACGTTTCAACTCGTTAAAAATAAAAGAAGTAAAATTTTGGCTATCGGAGATTTACATGGAGATTATTTTAGATTAATTCGTTTCTTGAAAGAAGAAGAACTTATTACGGTAAAGAATAAAGATGTATTTGAATGGAATCCTGAAGCAAAAAATGTAAATGTTGTAACTCTGGGCGATTACTGCGATTGGAGAGGTGAGCCACTGGAAGGACCTATAACCGAGTGGATATACGGAGCAAAGAAAATTTTAGATTTTCTTATAAATTTAAGTAAACAAATGGGGGAACTGAAAGCAAAAGATAAGGATTTTTCAAGTAATTTATATTGCTTACTCGGAAATCATGACCAGATGCTTCTGGAAGGCTATGATTCTTATAAATTTTTTTCAGAAGATGATATAAAGTTCATTCTGGAAAATGCAAGCCTGCCAAATATGTTAATTCAGGAATTTTCATCTCAAAGAGAAAAAGTTGAGATGATACTTAAATTTTTAAACTGGTATCAACAGGGTGGAGAAAAAACTATTGCGAGTTATGGTGGTATAAAATTATGGGATGAAGAAATGCAAAAAAGTCATAAAGCATTCCTTAATAACCTTATTCTTGGAACTGTAGTAAATAAAACTTTATTTTCCCATTCTCTTCCTGACTCAAATCAATACTGGAAACCTCTTGATGAAATACTTAATTTACCTGATGAAGAAAAAGCGGAAGCTATTATGGAATTTACGTGGGGAAGAAAAATATGGGGGTATGATGTATTCAGCGGACAGCCGGTTTTACCTCTGAGTAATCAACAGGTGGAAAATATGCTGTCTCAAATGAATGTAGAACGAGCAGTCGTAGGGCATACTCCAATGAGAAGTCTTGTTCCTGTTGTTGTTTTTAACGGAAAAATTATTAATCTCGATCTCCATGGAATACCGGGAAGTAAAACTTTAGTAGAAGAATTTGATGCTTAAATATAAATCATAAAACCATATGTGTAAGGTTATTATAATATAAGCTCTCCGGAAAGAGAGCTTATATTATTTATCTCAAGAAGAATTAATTTTTAAAAAATGTTTTAGAAAAAAATCAGAAAAATTTTGTTTTTTTTTTAAAATCTTTGATAAAAATAAATAATCATAGTTTCATATAATATTTTAATATATTAAAGAGGAATATTAAAATTTTTGAAGAATAACTTACTTTGAAAATTGAAATATAATTTTCAATCTGGTATGGATAAAATCGCCGGAAGTAATATAACTCAGGGCCCCATATGTTTTAGGAGGGGGGGATTTGTTTGGAAACGAAAGTAAGGGACGATGAGACTTTAGATCAAGCATTACGAAGATTCAGACGTAAATGCAAAAAAGCCGGAGTAATGGCGGAAATAAAAAAACGAGAGCATTATGAAAAGCCCAGCGTAAGACGGAAAAAGAAATCAGAAGCAGCTCGTAAAAGAAATCGCAGAACTATGTAATTTTATAATTACATGCAAAGGTAGGTGTAAATTGACTGATATTTTTGTCAGTCATAAGATTTGTGTCTTTAGAAAAAAGATTGGAAGAGGACATGAAACTGGCCCTGAAGGAAAAGGATCATCTGAAACTTTCTGTAATAAGATATACCCGTTCTGCTATTCAAAGATTTAAAATTGATAATCTGAAAAAGGAAATCGGAGAAGAAGAACTGCAGAATTTGTTACTATCTGAAGCCAAAAAAAGAAGAGATTCTATTCAGATGTACAGAGAAGGCGGAAGAGAAGATCTGGTTTCCAGGGAAGAAAAGGAACTTGATTTTTTAATGGCCTATCTTCCCAAACAATTATCCCGTGATGAACTGGTAAAGCTTATAAAGGAAAAGTTATTAGAACTGGGAGCCAGTGGAAAGAAAGATTTTGGACGAGTTATGAAAATAATTATACCTGCTTTCCGTAACCAGGCTGATGGCAATGTTGTTAAAGAAATTGTCCAGGAAGAACTCTCTAAATAAAGGTTTAATATAAAGGAAGCTCATATGTAATGAGCTTCCTTTATATTTTTTTAAGGAGGAATTTGTTATTTTGGAGGATATTCAGCTTCAGATAAAGTTAAATTTAGGTGATAATAATCAGGCATTCAGATTTCTGGGATTTCAAAATGAAAATTTGAAAATAATTGAAAATTATATTTCTGCCACTGTAACTTCCAGAGGAAATGACATATTGTTAAGCGGAAATAAGGAAGATGTAGATAAAACTGCCAGATTGTTTACTAAACTCAAAGAAATTTTTAATATAAATAAAAATTTTACTACCTCTGATTTGAAATATGCCATTGAATTATTTAACAAAGACCCTGACAGTGATTTAACCGGCGTATTCAGCGACATAATACTTGTTACACCGGGAGGAAGGCAATTAAGGCCGAAGACAGTATCTCAGGGAACATATATACAGAATATTAAACAGGATGATATAGTTTTTGCAATAGGTCCTGCGGGAACAGGTAAAACTTATCTCGCTGTTGCCATGGCTATAGTTGCACTTAAAAATAAAGAAGTAGGAAGAATTGTATTAACCAGACCGGCTGTTGAAGCAGGAGAGAGACTCGGTTTTTTACCCGGTGATTTGCAGGAAAAAGTTGACCCCTATCTTCGTCCTCTCTATGACTCCCTTTATGATATGATGGAATTTGAAAAAATACAGAGATTAAAAGAAAAGGGTATTATAGAAATAGCTCCTCTGGCTTTTATGCGCGGCAGAAGTCTTAATTCATCCTTTATAATATTAGATGAAGCTCAAAATACCTCTTCCGAACAGATGAAAATGTTTTTGACAAGACTCGGATATGGATCCAGAGCTGTTATTACCGGTGATATAACACAGATTGATCTTCCGTCCGGATGCCGATCCGGACTTGTAGAAGCACAGTATATTTTAAATTCTATAAAAGGCATAAGCTTTTCTTATTTTAATGAGCGGGATGTTGTGCGTCATGAATTAGTAAAAAAAATAATAAAGGCTTACGAAAATAAAGAAAAGGAAGTTGCAAAGTAATTTTGTAACAGAGAAAATATAGCTGTTTGAAAGAAGGAAAAAAGGTAAATAAAATATAATTATCTATTATGAATATAATTATAGAGGATAAACAAAACTTAATAAAAGTACCGGAAGAGTTTTTTTGTGAAATAAGTAAGATAATACTCGAAGAGGAGGGGAAAGGTTTAAATTTTGAAATAAGCTTTTTGCTTGTAAATAACCAGGAAATACAAGAACTTAATTCTACATACAGGAATATAAATAAACCTACCGATGTTCTTTCTTTTCCTATGTGGGAAGAAAATGATATTCCATTACCAGATATAGATAATTTACTGGGTGATATAGTTATTTCTACAGATAAAGTCATGGAACAGTCAAAAGAACATGGACACAGTCATGAAAGAGAAATTGCTATACTTGTAATTCATGGCCTCCTTCACCTGTTTCATTATGATCATATGGAAGACGACGAGGAGGAGAAAATGAGAAAAAAAGAAAAACTTTATCTGGATAAAGCAATTTTCCGATTAAGTATTTAGAGAAAGGCAGGTGTTACTCCTGGCAGTCAGCTATCAATAAAATTCAATGGTATAGCTCATAACTGATCTATTACAGGAGGAATCTATTTTGGAAGCCCATTTATCAGTAGATATACTGGTTTTATCTCTTCCGGGCGAGATGGAATTGTCTTATCTTACAACAGAAGTTGCCGCCAGCATCATAATTGTTTTCATTTTAATTATACTCGGAGGATGCCTTTCCGCAGCAAATCTTGCATTGTCTTCCCTGAGTAAAGTGAAAGTGAGAGAGTTAACAGAAAGAAATATTAAGGGAAGTTATATTCTTCATAGGCTTATAGAAAAAAGATCCTATTCTTTAATAACACTTGTGATAGCCAATTTGCTGGTAATTTTAATAGCCGATAATCTTACACATGATACAATAGAATATTATGCAAAAATGGAATCCTACAAAGTTTCTATCATTACAACT
Organism: Vulcanimicrobiota bacterium; assembly: GCA_040217695.1. Taxonomy (GTDB): domain Bacteria; phylum Vulcanimicrobiota; class SpSt-956; order SpSt-956; family JAKJGF01; genus CALARM01. The sequence goes on from JBEHWO010000089.1 coordinate 5,542, forward strand.
ATTATTGTGTCAGTAATGATTTTATTTTCAGGCGAGGTAATTTTCAGGACTATAAGTACTTATAATATTGAAAAATTTTCTTTATCTATAGCAAGACCTGTTGAAATTATGTATTATATTTTTTATCCTGTTTCCTGGTTGTTGATAAATAGTTCTAATTTTACAGGGAAATTGCTTGGCATAAATGTAGAACACCCTTATAAGCAATTCATAACACAGGATCATATTCGTCTTCTCGTAGAAGAAGGTGAAGAACAGGGAGTTTTTGAAGAACAGGAAAAAGAAATGATTCATAGTATCATCTCTTTTGGAGATACTATAGCCAGAGAGATAATGATTCCGAGAATTTCTATGATCTGTATTGAAGTTAATCAGACTATTGATAATGTTTTAAATGCAATACTGGAAACAGGATATTCCAGAATTCCTGTATATGAAGAAACTATTGACAATATTGTAGGAATAGTTTACGAAAAAGATATGCTGAAAATTTTAAAGGATAACAGGCTGAATATTAATATAAGGGATATTATGAGAGCGGCTTATTTTACACCTGAAATAAAAAAAATCGATGAACTTCTTAAAGAAATGCAAAAAGACAGAATATCTATGGCCATAGTTGTAGATGAATACGGAGGCACAGACGGGTTAATAACTGTTGAAGATATACTGGAAGAAATTGTTGGTGAAATCGAAGATGAATATGACCAGAAAACTTCTCTTCTTGAAGATTTAGGCAATAATACATTTATTGTGAATGCCAGAATGAATATAGAAGACGTAAATTCTTATTTTGATATAAATCTTCCTGTAGACGAATGTGAAACTATCGGAGGATTTGTCTATGGACTTTTAGGCAGAATTCCTGCCCAGGGGGAAGAAGTTAAACTGGATTCCATTTCAATAATTGTCGAAAAAATTCATCGCCGCATGATTAAAAAACTCAAGATTAAAAAAAATACAGAGAATTTAGCTAATAAAGAAGATTTATCTAAATAAATTCATTCTGAGCAGCTCTGTGGTACATAAAAATATCTATTACGTTTACAAATGACATGTGATTTTATATAAAAGGGAATGATGTGATATAATAAAAACATCACCTTTTGAAAGGATATTTTTTACCAGAGTAGAATTAAATTATTTATATTCCTGCACAAATAAATTATATTTTAAAGATTAAATTCCGAGAAGGAGATTTTAAATGGAGATTAGTTCAGGTGCCAGATTTTTGAAAGCCGATCTACATGTTCATACGCCGGCTTCGTCTAATTACAATGATAAAGACATTGCGCCTGTAGATATTGTTAACAGGTGTCTGACTGAAGGTCTTGATATTATTGCTATTACAGACCATAATGAGATTCAATGGATAGATATGGTAAAAAAAGCCGCAGAAGGCACCGGTCTGTTTGTTTTTCCCGGAATACAGATTACTGCAAGAGGCGGTCATGTGCTGGCTATATTTCCGTCAGATCATCCTGCTGAAAAAATGGAACAACTTCTTGAAAAAGTTGGAATTACAAGAAGTAAAAGAGGAAAGAAAGATGTACTTACCGATTACTATATAGATGAAGTCTTTTTAAAAATTGTAAAAGATAAAGGAATTGTAATTGCCTGCAATGTAGATCAACCGGACGGATTTGTATATGAACTTCTGCGGAATTCACAGAGAATGAAAGTTTATAATGATCAGAATTTATTTGCTCTCGAAATCAGCCAGCCTGCTTTGAAAAATAAATATTCCAATGCAAAAGGAACTGAATATAACAGAGATATAGCATGTATAATGGGTTCTAACTCATACAGCCTTGCTGAAATAGGTAAAAGCTATTCTTATATAAAAATGGATACTATTTCACTGGAGGGACTGAAACAGGCTTTTCTGGATCATCAGGTTAAAATTAAATTTGCCGGTGATAAAATAAGCAGTACCCATCCCCGTATAAATAAACTGAACGTCAGCCAGGGATTTTTTAAAGAACAACCCTTCAATTTTCATCCCAATTTAAATTGTCTTGTAGGAGGTAAAGGAGTAGGTAAATCTTTTACCATTGAATTGATAAGATTTGTCTTTGATTCTCAATCTTTATTTCCTGCAATTAAAGAAGATGCAAATGGGAAAATTGAAAAACTGGTGGGAGAAGGCGGAAAAGTCGAATTATTTGTCGAAGATGACAGAGGAAAATTTCGTATAGAGAGAGACGTAAACAGGGAATGGAGCAGACCCAGAATATTCAGAGACGGAGAAGATAAACCTCTTGATGCAAATGTATCAAATTTCTTTAAAATTGAAGCCTACAGTCAGGGAGAAATCGTCGATATAGCCAGAAGTCGTTCTGCTCAATTAGGGATAATAGACAGTTCACTTGATATATCAGAAGAAGAAATCAATGAAAAAAAACTTTTAGAAGAACTGAGTATAAATGCTACAGAACTTGCAGCATGTCAGGATTGCTCCGATGAATATGAAGAAGTAAAAGAACAACTTACTATTATTCATGAGAAAATAAAGGTACTCGATGAAAAACTCAGAGATCCTATATTGAAGAAATATCAAAAATGGCTGGAAGAAAAAAAATATTTTCACCTGGTCGAACAAGGCCTGGATGAATATTTAAATATGTTAATAAAGAAATTGCAGGAAGTAGATTATGAAAATTATATACCCTCTATAAACTGTGATGATTGCGTTAATACAGAGGTAATGAATAATCTCTCCTCCTTTACAGGTCAGCTTCGAGAAGAGATTGAAAAAACTACAATAAGTATAAAAGACATTTTTGATAGAAAGAAAGAAGCTATAAGCAGAGAATTCAGTCAATGGTCTGAACAATTCAATGAAGCACAGCTTAATTATAAAAAGTTCCTTGCAGAACTTAATGTACCGGAAGTTGCAGAAGCAGAAAAAGAATACCAGGAAGCTAAAGAAAAAGAAATGGAATTGCTTCAGAGAAAAGCTTCACTTGAAAAAATTAATAAAGGAAGTGAAGAATTTTTCGCAAAAAGATATTCCCTGCTGAATAGTCTTGAAGAAATTTTGAAAAGGAAATTTGATAAAAGATTACAGAGGTCTCAGGAAATAGAAAAAAGACTCGAAGGTAAAATAAAAATAGAGCTTTCTTTCAAATCAGTAAGAGAAGAATATTTAAATAAACTCTTATTGTTTACTCAGGGAGAAAGAATATCTTACGATGATTTAGATAAAATAGTTCAGTCTGTGTACCCTGATAAACTGGTAAAGATGATTCTGGACAGGGATCATAATTCTCTTGTGGCAACAGCCGGTATTTCAGAAAAAAAAGCTATGCAGATAATAAATAAATTACTTTCTATTAATAAGAAAGAACTGCTGGATATGCAGGCAGTAAATCTCTGTGATCTTATAAAACTCAAGTTTAAAGAAAATAACCGCTATAAACTAATAGAAGATCTATCCCTTGGTGCAAAATGTACCTCTATTATTTATATAATTACTGTCGGCGGAGATTGTCCTCTTATTATAGATCAACCGGAAGATGCTCTGGATACACTTTCAGTATTCGATCCTATAGTGAAAAAACTCAGGGAAGAAAAGGAAAGAAGACAGTTTATTCTTGCCACTCATAATGCCAATATACCGGTTGTGGCAGATGCAGAGTTAAGTCTTGTCCTTACTGCTTCCTCGGATTCAGGTATAATACAGAATGGAGGAGGACTGGACAGACCTTCCACAAGAGAACTCCTTCTCCTTAATCTTGAAGGAGGAAGGGAAGCTTTCAAAATGAGAAATCAAAAGTACTCTTTTCAGGAGCTTACCGACTAGGGATGGGATTTCGACCGGGATTTCTGGGATTTAATGGATTACCAGAATTGATCAGTCGCAGGTCTATAGTAGTGAACAAAAAATACTCACTACTCACTATTCACATATAAGGAGTATTCCCGGTGAATGTAAATAAAAAAACTATAATTACAGCTATATTTGCTTTTTCAGTGGGAGTGCTGTTCTCATTATCTCTGGTAATTGTGGGATTGTGGGCCTACAGACTTGGCCGTTATGATTACAATTTAAGCCTGGTTAACGACAGAGCAGAAGTTTCTCCTGTATCGACATCGGAAAATTCTCAAAATACTTATAGAGCAAACGTGTCTGATGCAGCTTCTCCTGCACCTGCTACTCCCGTAACTTCCATAGAAACCCCCGCTGTCAATCCTGTTCCAGATAATACACAGGAACATATAGTATATTATGCCACTCCTGTTCCCGTAACTCAACCCTCTGGTGTATCGGTACAAAATCAGACTCAAAATCAAAATATCGAGTCTGATAAGAGACAAAAAATTATGGATTATATGTACAGTGTGCATGATATATTGTCAGGAAGTAAAACAGGCGGCGATCCTTCACAGTTTGCACAGCAACTTATAAGTACAAGTCTGGAAGGAAATAGTACCGGTTTTGATAATTTAATAAATAATTATGAAAATGCGAAAAGGCAAATATCAGCTTTAAATCCTCCTGATGAATGTAATGAATATCATCATGGATGTATTAATATTATAGATAACGGTATAATTTTATTGCGTGAAGTAAAAGAAGGTATTACATCTCAGGATATTAACCGACTTCTTGCAGTACAGGGAAAAGCTACTTCTATAGAACAGGAATCAAAAAGAATAGATAATATAGGAATCGTTTTATTACAAAGATATAATATACCTGAACCGGAATAGAAAGGCAAAAATTGCCTTTCAGACATTTTTATGATATAATTTATAAATATTAATTATAGTCAGATTGCCAGGGTGTAGAATATGTCATTGACACCGAGACAGAAACAAATACTCGGGTTACTAACAAGGGAATTTATATTAACTGCAGAACCTGTAAGCTCTTCTACTCTGGAAGGAAAACTGGGAAATCTCTGTAGTTCTGCTACTATTAGAAGTGAAATGGCAGAACTTGAAAAGAGAGGTTTCTTACAACGTCCTCATATCGCTTCCGGACGGGTTCCTTCACATCAGGGTTATAGATATTATGTAGATCACCTTATGAATAAAGAAGAACTTTCACTGGAAGAACAGTACACGATAAAACTGGAATTAAATAAAAGAATTTATCAAATAGATCAACTGCTTGATAAGACTCTTGATTTAATTTCCCATCATACGAAAGAGTTATCCATACTTGTTCCTCCTAATTTTAAAAATATAGTTATTAAAGATATACATCTGATAAGTATAAATCCTTATAGTATTCTTATAGTTATTGTTACTACTACAGGTCTCGTAATTAACAAAATAATTGAAAACCCGACTTCAGTTTCAGAAATTGAGATTGAAGTGGTTTTGAACTTTTTAAAAGAAAGATTGGAAGGTATTACTGCCGATAAAATAAATAACTCGTTGCTGGAAGGACAGGAAAAAATAGCAGGTAAACACCTGCTTAAACCTCTTGTAGATGAAATAAAAAAATCTCTCTTTTCTGAAATGGAAAAAAAAGTTTTATGGGTAGGTACACAAAATCTTATGTCCAAACCGGAATTCAGAAATGTAGATAAAATAAAGACATTACTTGATATGTTAGATAATTATCAATTTGCAGAACTTATTGATAATAAAGAACCTGCCAATGAAGTCAGGGTTACTATAGGACAGGAACATAAATTAAAAGAATTTTATGACTGCAGTATTATTACAGCTTATTACCGGGTTGAAGGTGAAGTGGTGGGAAACCTTGGTATCCTGGGGCCTACCAGAATGCATTATGGAAAAATGGTTCCTCTTATATCGTTTATAGCTAAAAGTTTTAGCAAAATGCTTAACAGATTAAATTGTTAATAAAAATTAAAGCATGTGTTCATCTGTCAGTATTTATGTAAATCCTGATGGCTGAACCTGCATTTAAGAAAGGTAGAGTTGAAATTTTTGTGGAACAATATGTTGATGACAGTAAAACGTTAAAAAAAGTTTCATTAAACGAAGAATTAATAAGACTCAAAAAATTAGAAAATCTTGAATTGGAACAGGAAGACCTGTTACGTTATCAGGAACATCTTTCACGATCTGAAAAGGGTTTTTTAACCTCTTCTGAAGCAGTAGATTTTTATCAGCAGTTCATTCCATTTTTAATAAGGGAACTGGAGAAAAAAAAGATAGCTGTTGATAATATGAGAATGGTAGAAAAGAAAGATGTTTCTGCTATGTTTTCTACCGGTGCAAAAACTGCCGGACGGTCAGTACCGCAGGATATAAAAGACTGGCTGAAAAAACTTGAAGATTTTGGTTGTACAGGGCCGGAACTTGATAAATTAAAGAAACTGCTTTTTCAAAGAGATGCTTCCGGCCGTCTTGTAAAAGCTTTACCAGAATTATACGCCCTTATTGCTGAATTTTCGGTTAATGAACTGGATAAATTTAAAGCCCAGGTAGATAAATTAGATTCAGAAAAGAAAACATTCAAGTTTTCTAAAGTTGCTTCTCTCGGCACAGAAGAAACACTTGGCGATACATTACCTCCTGAAATAGATGACAGAATTAAAAGACTGGATACGTTTGATATAGAACCTGGCAGGTTAATGGAATTTAAAAAGAAGATACTGAGGAAAAAACCTACAGGAGAATTTGCTATTTCACCTAAAGAACTATCTCTGAAATTACTGGATTTTTATGAGCAGGAACTTAAAAGAGGTAAAGCAAAATGGGTAAGAGAGAGAAAACTGGAAGAAACTATTGATAATGCTGTAAATAGACCGTCAGTCGATAAATCATGCCAGCAGGACGGACCTCTCAAAATTTTCCCCGGAGAAATCCTGGAAAGAATGAAGCATCTTGAAGCTTTTAAAGTCGATTCCGATGATTTTAATAATTTAAAAACAGATTTGCTTAAGAGAAATTCAAATGGAAATCTGGTATATTCTCATATGGATTTATTTAATAAATTACTCGATTTTTATGAGAAAATTCTTAAAGAAAGATCTAAAGATATTGATGCAATAGAACAATTCCGGGAACAGAATAAACTTGAATTTTCCGGTGAAGTCGTTTCTAAAGGGCAGGAAGATAATAATATAAAGAATGAACTTGCAAGAAGAGAAAAACTTGCTTCCGAATATTTTGCCCGTTCCCAGAGACTTGAAATGGATATTAAAAGACTGAAAGAAAGAAAAGATAAAGCTGTTGATGAATTTAAAAATAAATCAAATGAGAAATTCCTGGGTAAATTAATAGTTGTACTTGATGATCTTGAAAGAGCAGTTGAAGCATCTGCAAGCGATTCTGCCAGTAAAGATAGCCTTATTGAAGGAGTACAGCTTATCAGCCGTCGTATGGTTTCTGTTCTTCAAAGAGAAGGACTTAAACCGATAGAAGCACCTTCTGGAACCGAGTTTGATCCCAAAATTCACGAAGCTTTTGAAAAAGTTGAAAACAATGAATATCCTGAAGATACAATTATTTCAGTCTTAAGACAGGGATACTGGCTTGGTTCTAAATTACTGCGACCATCTCTTGTAAAAGTTTCTAAAGGAAGTTCAAAATAAAAAATGAAAAAATCTTCAGGAGGTTGATTTTTTAGTTAAAATAAATTATAATTGTCTATTTAGAAAAATTATGATATAATTAATCTGATTTGTTAACAATTTATAAAACCTTTCCTGGTAAAATGTCATCCGGGAGAGGGAAGCGTTTCAGAAGGGAGAGAGGCTAAAAAGCCAGAAATAAATGAGTAGAATAGTAGGAATTTATCTTGGTACAACTAATTCGCTGATTGCTGTTATGGAAGGTGGAGAACCAGTAGTTATTCCAAGTTCCGAAGGTAATGAACTGGTACCTTCTATCGTCGGATTCTCAAAAACAGGAGAAAGATTAGTAGGTGATATAGCGAAACGTCAGGCTATAAGTAATCCGGAGCGTACTATAGCTTCTATAAAACGTCATATGGGAACAAATTATACAGTCAAAATAGATGATAAGGAATATACGCCTCAGGAAATATCTGCCATGATATTGCATAAGATGAAAATGGATGCAGAAGCCTATCTCGGTGAGCCGGTTGAAAAAGCTGTCATCACAGTTCCGGCTTATTTTAATGACAGTGAAAGACAGGCAACTAAAGACGCAGGTACTATTGCAGGCCTGGATGTGGTGAGAATTATAAATGAACCTACAGCCTCTTCTCTTGCCTATGGTCTGGATAAACTCTATGAGACTGAAACGATTCTTGTATATGATCTTGGCGGAGGAACATTTGATGTATCCATACTTGAAATTGGTGGCGGAGTCTTTGAAGTAATAGCTACATGCGGAGACATGAGGCTTGGCGGAGATGACTGGGATCAGAGAATTATGGATTATCTGGTTGAAGAATTTACAAAGCAATATACTATTGATTTACGCACTGATCGTGTGGCTATGCAGAGATTAAAAGAAGCTGCAGAAGAAGCAAAAAAAGAATTATCGGAAGAAAGTTCAACAGTTATTAACCTTCCCTTTATAGCCGCCGATGCAGCAGGTCCGAAACATCTTGAGGTAAATATTACAAAAGAAAAATTTGAACAATTGAGCCTTGATCTTATACAGAGAACATATGAACCTGCAAAGAAAGCTATGGCAGATGCAGGATTGAGCCCTATGGATCTTGACAAAATCCTCCTTGTTGGAGGTTCTACCCGTATGCCTATGGTTCATGCTGCTGTAAGAAAGTTCTTCAATAAAGAACCAAGCATAGAAGTAGATCCTGATAAGGTAGTTGCTATGGGGGCAGCCATTCAGGGTGGAGTACTTACGGGACAGACAAAAGATATGGTTCTTTTAGATGTTACTCCTCTGAGCCTTGGCATTGAAACTGTAGGAGGTATGTTTACAAGACTAATTCCAAGAAACTCTCAAATTCCATGTTCAAAGAGCAGAATGTTTACTACTGCAGCTGACGGTCAGACTACTGTAGAAGTTCATGTTCTACAGGGCGAAAGAGATATTGCAACTCATAATAAATCACTCGGAAAATTTGAACTGGCAAATATTCCTCCTGCACCCAGAGGAGTCCCTCAGATAGAAGTTACTTTCTCTATAGATGCAAATGGTATAGTCAATGTAGTGGCACAGGATATGGCTACCGGTAATAAACAGAAGGTTACTATCCAGTCTCCTACCAATTTGAATTCAGAAGAAATTGATAGAATGGTAAAAGAAGCTGCCGTATATGCAGAAGAAGATGCAGCAAGAAGAAAAGAAGCTGCTGTCAGGAATAAAGCAAATACAGAGCTTGCTACTGCAGAAAAAACCCTGAGAGATATAGGGCACAAATTTAAACCGGAAGATGTAAGTAAAGTCAGAAGAATTATAGATAATCTTAAAGATGCATTGATAACATACGATTATGATAAGATTGCCGATATGACTACAGAACTTACAAATGAAATGTATTCTCTCAGTTCAGATATGTACTTCAAACTTGAAGGTACGCCTGTATCAAGAGAAGGTGCTGCTCCGACTTCTACACCTACAAAGACATCAACGGCAGGAGATGCAGGACCTAAAGTTACTAAAAAGACTTCCCAGGATGAAGCTGACGAAATTCTGAGCTGGTTTAAGAAGAAAAAATAGTTTTAATCTGACAGCTATCAGCTGTCAGATTAAACTGAATAGTTATATCAGTTCCGGATGTCAGGTTTTGGGTATCGGGTTAGAATAACCCAAAACCCGGCATCTAATTATATAAAAAGATTTTTAATTAATGGATTAAAAGGGTTATTTTTTACAAGCCCTTAATAAAAAAACTACCCGGGAATGAAACAGGAATAAATGAATTAACAATAAATAAATATAAGCTGATTGCTGACTGCTTAACTGCTGACTGCCATCAGCTTATAAATTATCGAGGTGATTATAAGTGGCCAAGATTCTTGGTATCGATTTAGGAACAACAAACTCTGTTATGGCTGTTATGGAAGCAGGTAAACCTATAGTCATAACCAATGCAGAAGGAGGCAGACTTACCCCTTCTGTTGTAGGTTTTTCCAAGTCAGGAGAAAGACTGGTAGGAGAAATAGCAAAGCGTCAGTCTATAAGCAGTCCTGATAGAACAGTTACTTCTATTAAAAGACAGATGGGATCTTCATATAAAGTTAAGATCGATAATAAAGAATATACTCCCCAGGAAATATCAGCAATGATTCTTCAAAAAATGAAAAAAGATGCTGAAAGTTACCTTGGTGAAGAAATTAAGCAGGCAGTTATAACAGTCCCTGCTTATTTTAATGACAGTCAGAGACAGGCTACAAAAGATGCAGGTACTATTGCAGGCCTTGAAGTAATGAGGATAATCAACGAACCTACTGCTTCGTCTCTTGCCTACGGGCTGGACAAATCTTCCGAAACGGAAACAATACTGGTTTTTGACCTTGGCGGAGGAACCTTCGATGTATCAATACTGGAAATAGGCGGTGGTGTGATACAGGTGAAATCTACCAGCGGTGACACAAGACTGGGAGGAGACGACTGGGATAGAAGAGTGACAGAACATCTTGTAACAGAATTTCAGCATAGGGAAGGGATAGATTTAAGGCACGATAAAAGTGCAATGCAACGCCTGAAAGATGCCGCGGAAAAAGCAAAAATAGAACTTTCGTCACTTTATCAGACCAGTATAAATCTTCCTTTTATTACTGCTGATAATACAGGCCCCAAACATCTTGAAACAGAACTTACAAGGGCAAAATTCGAAGAACTTACAGCAGATTTAATGGATAGAACAAAAAAACCTCTTCAAACCGCACTGGATGATGCAGGTTTGAACCCTGTCGATATAAACAGAATACTTCTTGTGGGAGGCTCTACAAGAATGCCTGTCGTACAGGAACTGGTAAAGGAATTTTTCAAGAAAGAACCTCATAAAGATATAAATCCCGATGAATGTGTTGCTCTCGGAGCTGCCATGCAGGCAGGAGTACTATCGGGAGAAGTTAAAGATGTTGTACTTATAGATGTAACTCCACTCAGCCTTGGTATTGAAACAAAAGGAGGGGTCTTTGCAAAACTAATTGAAAGAAATACTGCTATACCAACATCTAAAAGCAGAATGTTTACAACCTCCGTAGATAATCAGGAAACAGTAGAAATACACGTTCTTCAGGGAGAGAGAGCCTTCACTGCTGAAAATAAAAGCCTTGGTAAATTTCAACTTGTAAATATACCGAGAGCTGTTAAAGGATTACCTCAAATAGAAGTTACCTTTACCATAGATTCCAATGGTATAGTCAATGTAACAGCAGTGGAAAAATCTACCGGGCGAGAACAGAAGATTACTATCTCTTCATCTTCTAATCTGGTTGCCGAAGAAATTGACATGATGGTAAATAAAGCCAAAAAATATGAAGAAGACGATAAGATAAAAATGGAACTTATAGAAATAAGAAACAAAGCAGAAAGTCTCCTTACGTCAGGCTATAAAACTATAGAGGAATTTAAACCACAGGTAGAAATAGAGCTAATAGAAACTGCAGAAGGAGCACTCTCAAGACTGCAGAACAATATGTCAGAAGAAGATCCTGTAAAATTCAGGGCTAATATTCAGGAATTACTTGATTCAATTGGTAAATTACATTCCCGTGCCTATGAGAAAAAAATGGAGGAAAAAAGAGAAAAAGAGAAAAAAGAAGAAGCAACTCATACCTCCGGCACGGAAAATAATAAACAAGATGAAAATCCTGATGAAAATCCTGAAAAAGAGGAGACTCCTTCAGGAGGTAATTGATTTTGAATAAACGAGATTATTATGAAGTTCTGGAAATAGATAGATCTGCTACAGAAGCAGATATAAAGCAGGCCTATAGAAAAATGGCAAGGAAATATCATCCTGATGTATCTCAGGATGTAGATAAGAAACAGGCTGAAGATCGCTTTAAAGAAATAAATGAAGCATATGAAGTATTAAGTGATAAACAAAAAAGAGCTACCTATGATCAATATGGCCATGATGCCTTCAGGGGTGGTGCCGGAGGATATGGTGGTGGTTCAGGTTTTGGCGGTTTCGGTGATTTCGGTTTCGGCGGTATTGATGATATATTTAATATGTTCTTTCAATCAGGTGGAGGGGGACAAACCAGAGGAACCAGAAACCAGCCTCAGAGAGGCAGTGATTTGAGGGGAGATATTACTCTTACACTCGAAGAAGTTGTGTCTGGAGTTGAAAAAGAAATAGAAGTATCATCCCTGAGAACCTGTTCCGTATGTTTTGGTACAGGTGCCAGTGACGGCGCATCTTCTCAAAACTGTACCCAGTGCCAGGGAACCGGACAGGAAAGAATAGTACAGAGTACTATGTTCGGCCGTTTTATCAGGACAGGCCCATGCAGAACATGCCATGGAGAAGGAGTAGTTATAAGTTCACCATGTGAAGAATGTAAAGGACTTGGAAGGGTTACAAAAAAACGGAAGGTTTCCGTAAAGGTTCCTGCCGGAGTAGATGAAGGTTCCAGGATAAGACTGCAGGGTGAAGGAGATGCAGGTACAAAAGGTGGCCCATCGGGAGATCTCTATGTATTTATTAATGTAAAACCTCATAAAATATTCAGGAGATTTAATGATGACCTTTACTGTGAACGAGAAATCTCTTTCCCCAGAGCCGCTCTGGGAGGAAAAATTTCAGTTCCAACCATTGACGGAGAAACAGAACTTGATATACCACAGGGAACACAGTCTGAAACTATGTTCAAAATAAAAGCACAGGGTATACCAAATCTGAGATCCGGCAGAAGAGGTGAACTGCAGGTGAAAATTATAGTCAAAGTTCCGACAAAGCTTAATTCGGAACAGAAGAAACTTTTAAAAGAATTTGCTGTTTCCTGCGGAGAAGATCTCGATTCTACCGGGCAGGGAAAGGGATTCATCGGAAAAGTCAAAGATGCACTCGGAATATAGTAGTGAATGGTGAATTGTGAGTGGTGAACATACATGCATTACAGGGAGATTACTTATGGCATGGAATGAAATTTCTATTGGAGTATCTTTCGAAGATTCTGAAGCTGTTTCATATGCTCTTCAATGTCTTACCGGCGGAACCGGACTGGTTGAAGAACATAAAGAAAATGAAATAATTTACAAAATTTATTTTCAGCATGATGAATGTTTTAAAGATAATTTTAATAAACTTAAAACTTCGTTGGAAGATCTGGTTTTACAGGGATATTCAATCGATTT
>JBEHWO010000090.1:0-18678 GCA_040217695.1 Vulcanimicrobiota bacterium
CCAAATGCCGGTAAATCCAGTCTTTTGAATGGATTACTTGGAGAAAATCGTGCCATCGTTACTGATATACCGGGTACAACAAGAGACACAATAGAAGAATATTTAAACCTTGAAGGATTTCCGGTAGAGATAATAGATACGGCAGGTATAAGAAAAACCATTGATATAGTCGAGACTATGGGAGTAAATAAGACATATGAGATTATAGCTAAAGCGGATCTTATTCTTTATATGATTGATGTTTCCCGGGACTTTCATGAAGATGATCTGGAGATTATTAACAGGATACCGAAAAATCAAATAATTCTTGTCTTCAATAAAATTGATTTACCCGGAAAATTTGATATCTCTGAAACATTTTTACCATTTAATTCGGTAGAAACATCATTGTTATCCGAAGAAGGAATAAGTAAGATAAAAAAATCTATTCTTTCCTTTATTTCCGGAGGACATGTTTCTCATAAAGAACGTATATTTATTTCCAATCTACGGCACAGGAAGGCTCTGGCTAACTGCAAAATGTCTCTTCTGGAATTCAAAGAATCCTTTGAAAATGGATTTCCTTCCGATATTATTGCAATAGATCTGAAAAAATCTCTTGATTTCCTCGGAGAGATTACAGGGGATAATGTTACGGAAGATTTACTGAACAGAATATTTGAAAATTTTTGTGTCGGCAAGTAGTGAAAAGACTATAATTTAAGTAAAAGTGGTATAATGTTAAGTAAAGAAAAAAAACGGAGAAAAAGGATTTTTTGAAACCTTTCTGGAATCTTTTATATATAATAATCTAAAGGTATAGGAATTTTCATTTTTAATGGCGTAAAATAAAGATTTAGATAAAAATTAAGTAGAGGCAGTTTATCTAAATAATTTAAAGGTATAGGAATTTTCATTTTTAATGGCGTAAAATGAAGATTTAGATAAAAATTAAGTAGAGGCAGTTTATCTAAATAATTCATAAATAACTCTTCCGTTACGTGTCACGAGTCACGATTTCAGAGGTGTATAAATGTCAATCCTGTGTCATAGCTGTAAATTTAAAAATATAGATGAAGCTCTGTTCTGCGGTAAATGTGGCGTTCCATTGATTGAATGGTCTGATGAAGGCTTTATGTACGAAGGTTACATTATACAGAGGCGTTATGAAATAATAGATGTTATAAAAGAAGGCGGTATGGGATGTGTTTATAAAGCCAAAGATATTCGCCTTGACAGAGAATGTGCTGTAAAAGAGATGTTAAGCAATGACGCTCCGGAAGATCAGCAATATGCCGTCAAACGGTTTGAAGAGGAAGCCCTTATGTTAAGTAAATTGCGCCATATAGGTCTTCCTGTGGTTATGGATTATTTTGTGGAACATGGCAGATATTACCTGGTTATGGATTTCATAAAAGGTGAAGATCTTGAGAATATACTTGAAGAACTTGACGGAAAAACTGTAGAAGAAGATAAAGTAATTAACTGTGCCATTCAGATACTGGAGGTGCTGGATTATCTTCATAATCAGGACCCTCCTATTGTTTACAGAGATCTGAAACCGGGAAATATTATGATAAGAGATCACGATAAAAGGGCTGTTCTTATAGATTTCGGCATAGCCAGAACCATTGCATCTGATAGCACCACTACAAAGACCATTATAGGTACCTTTGGTTACTGTGCTATGGAACAGGTAAAAGGAAAGCCTGAACCGCGGAGTGACATATATTCGATGGGGGCAACCATGCACCATATGCTGACAGGTGTCCAGCCCCAGTTACTTACTATAGAACCTTTAGAACAGGCCAATCCGAATGTATCCAAAAAGCTTGCCAGAATTGTAATGAAAGCTCTTCAGGAAGATCCCGGGAAAAGATTTTCCTCTGCAAAAGAAATGATCGAAGCACTGGTTTCTTCTGAAATGCCTGCAAAACTTCTTGCCGATGATTATCCTGATATGGTATTTGTTCCGGCAGGAGAGTTCTGGATGGGGTCTGACCAGGCAGATCCGAATGAATATCCGAAACATAAAGTTCTGGTAAAAGGTTTTTTAATAGATAAATTTCCTGTTACAAACGCCCAGTTCGACAGGTTTGTTAAGGAAACAGGTGCTAAAATAGGTCACTGGAGAAGAAACTTTAAACCGGGTACGGAAAACTGTCCTGTAGTAAATGTAAATTATTATGAAGCAGAACAGTATGCTGCATGGGCCGGTAAACGTCTCCCCTTTGAACCTGAATGGGAAAAAGCTGCAAGAGGAACAGACGGAAGAAAGTATCCATGGGGTAATGAGTGGAGCAGTTATTCCATAGATCCTAACAGCATTCCCTCAGTAGGAAGTTTCCCTGACAGGGCAAGTCACTACGGTCTTATGGATATGGTTGGTTCTATCTATGAGTGGACTTCTGAATGGTATTTCCCCTATCCCTATAAAGGCCCTTATGAAAAGGGCAAGACGAAAGTAGTAAGAGGTGGTAAAAGCCAGTTTGCTACATGCAGTTACAGAGGCTTTGATGTTCCCGAGTATCGTAATCCTTCAAGGGGATTTCGCTGTGCTCTTGATTGTTAAGAAGAAAGGGGGCTTTAATTTATGATTCCCTGTTGTTTGAACTGTGGTAATGAAAAAATAGAAAATTATCATTTCTGTATCAGATGCGGAAGTGAACTCTCGGATATTGCCCCTTTACAAATTCTTGCCGGCGGTATGTTACTTGATAAAAGGTATAAGATTGACTCTTTACTCAGGGAAAGTGACGGAGGTATAGTTTATAAAGCTGAAGATATAAGATTTAAAACCCTCTGTGTGGTTAAAGAACTGTTTCTTAATTACGGAGAAATAAATGACTTTAAGAACTATGTAAAAAAAATAAGAGAAGAAATAAACCTGTTCTGTAATTCCCGTCATCCATGCATTCCTGTGATTACAAATTATTTTGTGGAAAAAGGAAGACATTATCTTGTCATGGATTATTTTGAAGGTAAAAGCCTTAAGTCCATACTTGAAGATAGAGGAAATCCCGGACTGCTGCAGGAAGATGTTAAATCCTGGACCATGCAGATACTGGATATGCTTGATTATGCCCACCATCAGGAACCGCCAATTATTTATCGTGATATTAATCCGGATAATATAATGATTAAAGATAATGATCAGAGGGTTGTATTTCTGGATTTTTATCTTTCCAGTTCCGACCCTGAAGCCAAAGCTAAAGGTATTTTACCGGCCGGTGATTACAGCGCTCCTGAAGAAAAAAAAGGTGAATTCGGCTTCAGAAGCGATATATTTGCACTTGGTGCCACTGTATATTATCTTCTGACAGGAAAATCTGAAAATTTTTCAGAAGGCAAATTTCCGCCTCTTAAAAACTGTATAAGTGAAGTTAACGAAGATTTTGTTACTATAATAGAAAAATCCCTTTCATTCAATCAGGAAGAAAGATATGGATCTGCACAGGAAATGAAAGAAGAATTATTGAAAACATTAAAAGTAGAAAAGAATAATCATGAAATTAATTCTCTTTCCAGGGTAACATCTATTATTGAACCTGTAAAACCTTCTGTTATAGAACTGCCGGACGTTACCCGGGATGTAGATGTTGAACCTCAGATTCCCGGTAATGACGATTCCGATAACGATTCCGTTAAAACGGGGATTATGCAGTCTGCCAGGACAAAACAATTCCAGTCATTTGTTTCTGAAACGCCTGTAACTGAAAAACCGTCCCGGGAAAAAGATGAACTTATTGAGCAGGCAGATAAAAATGCAAAGACGGTAAAAAATATAATTGTCTCTCTTGCCGTAATTCTGGCTCTTGCTTTTATCTATTTGATTTACTGGATATATAATACTACTGTTGCTCAGACTTTATTTAACGATGGTCTGTTAATTTACAGTAAAGCCTGTGATGGTAAATCAGATTATTTAAATTCACAGGGTAAAGGCAGTTATACCGAGCCTGTAACAAAATATAAAGAAGCTATTATGAAATTTGATGACTACACAGGGAGATATAATAAAGATCCAAAAGGTTATTATATGATGGGTCATAGTTATTTTGGTATTTACGAACTGGACGTATTGAAACATAAATTCGAAAACTCTCCTCTGTCGGAGGAAGAACTGCCAAAAGCTATAGAAGCATTTAAAAGAGCTGTCGCCATTTCTCCCGCATATGTGGAAGGACATTATTATCTTGCCAGATGTTATTATCAACAGGGAAACTGGATTAAATCAAGAGAAGAACTGGATATTGCCAGAAAAGCTCTTGCCAAAATGATTAACAGCAAGAAAAAGGCAACATGGAAAGATAATATTGATAAGGCTGCCGGTAGTTTTTGGGAACCGATTTATGTTTCATCTTCTTCATCTGTGGAATTTTTTAATAATACAGATAAGAATATAAATATTGAAATTAACGGTGAAACTCTTGATACCATCTCTTTATTAGGAGGAAAAACAACTGTAAAGGCTTTGAAACCGGGAGAATATAAAATTACTGTTACATATCAGGAATATTCTTTTACTGACAGAATAAATCTGGAAGCAAATAAAGGTTATCTTATGAAGTTAAAAGAACCGTCAGATAAGTTTGTCAATTTTGATTTACATAGCTTTAGAAAAGAAAAATGATTAATTTATATGAGAATCGTAACGTGTTACGCGTTACGCGTTACGATATATAAGATTTTGGTTGCTAATTTATCTGTTACGGTACTTAGTGCTGCCAGCGGTAAATACGACACCGGATAATCTGTAAACCTGTCTCCTCTCGTAACGCGTCACGACTATAACCAGTGGAATAATTACCGTCATAAGCACTTAGAGGAATATATATGAACTGCAGTGAATGTCATTTCGAGAACTTGTCCAGAGCCAGATTCTGTTCTGCCTGCGGCCATCCTCTGATAGATTTATCTTCCGACAGGATAATTGATGAAGGATATATACTGGAAAGAAGATATGAAATAATAGATATTATAAAAAAAGGTGGCATGGGCTATGTCTACCTTGCCAGGGATATAAGGCTTGGCAGAGAATGTGCCGTGAAGGAAATGTTGCAGCATTCCTCTGCAGGTGATAAATATGCAATCAGACGATTTGAAGAAGAAGCCCTTCTTCTGAGCAGACTTCGTCATTCAGGACTTGCAGTGGTTCTGGATTATTTCCTGGAACATGGAAGATATTACCTTGTTATGGATTATATAAAAGGAAAAGACGGGGAAGCAATTCTGAAAGAATATTCCGGCAAACCTATTGAAGAAGACAGGGTAGTTGACTGGTCTCTGCAAATACTTGATATACTGGATTATCTCCATAATCAGAATCCACCCGTTGTCTACAGGGATTTAAAGCCATCTAATATTATGATAAGAGAGAGTGACTGCAGAGCTATACTTATAGATTTCGGCATAGCCAGAACAGTAGGTACAGGAAGTAATACTACAAAAACTACTATAGGTACTATGGGCTACTGTGCTTTAGAGCAGCTTAAAGGAAAGCCTGAGCCAAGGAGTGATATATATTCACTCGGCATTACAATGCATCATATGCTTACAGGTGTTAAACCTGAAGGTGTAAACACGGAACCGGTTGATAAATTAAATCCCTCTCTGTCTTCAAACCTTGTAAAGGTTATAAATAAAGCTATTCAGTTAAAACTTTCTTCCAGATTCTCGTCTGCCAGAGATATGGCAGATGCCATTCGTTCTTCCGAGAAATTTGAAAAACTTATAGCAGATGATTATCCTGATATGGTATTTGTTCCGGGAGGAGATTCTGTCATAGGGTCCGATAAAGGAGAAATAAATGAAGCCCCTGAACACAGTATACATATGAAAGCCTTTTTAATCGACAGATATCCTGTTACAAATATACAATTTGATAAATTTGTAAGAGAAACAGGGGCAGCTATTACTCACTGGAGACAGCATTTCAGACAGGGTATGGAGAATTTTCCTGCAGTGAGTGTAAACTGGTATGAAGCTTCCATGTATGCCGAATGGGCAGGAAAGAGACTGCCTTCTGAAGTCGAATGGGAGAAGGCTGCCAGAGGAACTGATGGAAGAAAATACCCGTGGGGAGATGAATGGGATAACTATTCGACAGGGAACCTTTCTACAGGAAATCTTTCTCTTTCCGGTGTGGGAGCCTTCCCCGGCAGAGTAAGTACCTATGGTGTTATGGATATGGTAGGTACAATATATGAATGGACTTCTGACTGGTATTACTCGTATCCCTACAGAGGTCCCTATGAAAAAGGCAAAACAAAAGTATATAGAGGCGGAAAGAATCAACTGGCAACATGCAGTTTCAGAGGTTTCGAAAACCCCGATTATCGAAGTCCTTTAAGGGGTTTTAGATGTGCTATAGATTGTTAGTAGAGCTGAGAGTTGAGATATGAGAGTTGAGGGTTGAGAGTTGATAAATTTTGACCGGGCAGGGTGAGAAATGTTAAATTTTTGCCTGAACTGCGGAAATGATGAAATAGGAACATCCAGATTTTGTTTTCACTGCGGCAGTGAAATTACTGATATTGAAACACCTTATATATTTACATCCGGTACGTTACTGGACAGAAGATATAAGATAGTATCTTTATTACAGGAATTACCACCCCTTGTCAGAGATTCTACGTCCAATACTTATAAGATACAGTATTTACTGAAGGAATCTCCCCAAGGTATAGTATATATAGCCGAAGACTTAAGATTTAAGAATATGTGCCTTTTAAAAGAACTTATTTATGGAAAAGCAAATGTAAAAGAATATACAGAGACTTTAAGAAATAAAATAAAGCTCTTCTCTAATATCCGTCAACCCTCTATTCCTGCAATAACCAATTATTTTGTCCGTAAAGGCAGACATTATCTTGTTATGGACTATTTTAAAGGAAAATTTCTTCACCATATACTCAGAGAAGAGGGGAAACCGGGGCTTTCTCAGAAAAATGTCATATCATGGGCCATTCAGATTCTGGAACTTCTGGACTATGTACATAATCAAAATATAGTATATCGTAATATTTATCCTGATATAATAATGGTTAAAGACAGTGATAAAAAGATTATTCTGCTGGATTTTTATCTTCCCTCTTATTCCGGCAATACAGGCATGTTACCTGCCGGAAAATACAGTGCCCCTGAAGAACTGAATGGGAATTTCAGTGAAAGAAGTGATCTGTTTTCCCTTGGTGCCGTTATGTATTACCTTCTTACCGGCATAGAAGAGAATTTTACAGGACGTAAAATCAAACCTTTAAAAGATATTCTGCCGGGAGTACATCCTTCTCTGGACAGGATAATAAATACATGTCTGTCTTCAGATCCGGAGAAAAGATATCCTTCTGCATCGTCCATGAAGAAAGAACTGTTTAAAACTTCCAGGATAGAAGTTAAAAAAAATGAGGAAGAAAAAATTGAAGATAAAACCGAAGAGAAAATTGAAGAGAAAAAGGATAGAAAAACTCTTTCTTTAGAAGATACTGTGAAAGAAGATATCGCTCATTCATGTCCTGACTCTGTTGTTAAACAAAGTAACGATAAAAATATATGGAAAATAGTAAAAATTTTTTCTCCTTTTCTTATATTTATTTTACTTATTTTTGCTTACATGATTATTAACAGATATATGATACAGAATATATTTAATGATGGAGTAAATAATTTTAAAAAAGGTATAGAGGGAAAAAAAACTTACTGTGATTCATACGGTAAACTGGGGTATAAATCATCGACAGCCGATTATAAAAATTCTATTGAAGATTTTTATGATTGTGTAAAAAGGGAAAAAACATATTATCAGGCTTATTATATGCTCGGCCATGCTTTTTACGGGCTTTATGAAATAGATATGTTGAAATCGGAATTTGAACATATTCCTTCTGCTCCGTCTTCAGAAAATCTGGATAAAGCCATTGAAAATTACAAAAAAGCTTTATTTTATAATCCTGACTTTCCTGAAGCACGTTATTATCTTTCCAGATGTTATTATCATCTCGGAGATATGGAAAAATCCGGAGAAGAATTGAATAATACCGGAATAATCTGTGCCGACTTTTCCGGTGATAAAAAGAATCTCTGGTCTGATAAAATTAATGCTGCAAAGAAAAGTTTTTTAAATTTTGATGTCCGTGATGTCCCTGCAGATAAGATAAAATCTCATATCATTGTCATATTTGTTAACGAAATAGACAGCAATCTCTCTCTGGAGTTTAAAGGCATGGATGTCAAAACTATATCAATTCTGTCTCGAAAATCTCTGGCCGAGAAATTTACAGCAGGAGAATATATTTATACTGTTAATTTCAGAGATACTTCTTTTCAGGATAAAGTAAATTTCGAATCAGGAAAATATTACAGGCTTAATCTGAAAGAAATACATGATACCTTCGTAAATCCGGATTTATAGATATATTATTCCTCTTTTCCCTTTTCTTCTTCCTTTTCTTCAGGCAGAATATTTCCCAGTTGATCTTCATAAATCATTGCTTCTTCCTGAACCTGCCTCATACTTTCACAGGATTTCTCATAACATTCATTCAGTATTTCGTTTCCTTTTTTCGCTTTCTCCATAGCCTTTAAAACCTTTGTCCTACCATCACTGCTCAGTTCAAAAGGTTCATCATCTGGCTCATCTTTCGGAGGAGGAGCAGTAGATTGAATGGTTTCCATCGCTTCGACAAATAAATCCATCCCTTCAATTCCAAGATCTATCTGTTCCTTGAATTCTTCCTGCAATGGTTTGGGAAGATTCATTTTTCGAAATCTCATAAGAACCTTCCTGAACGATATTATCTGCTGTTCTAATTCTTCCACCATCGTTTCGGGAGATATTTCTCCGTCCATATAATTGTTACTTATCTCCAGAACTTTCGCCAGACGGGCAGATTTTGGAATATTTGTCTGAGGTGATATATTTTCATCCAGCTTAGGTAATTTGAAACTACATTGAATACAGAGATATGTATCATCAGTGTTTTCTGTACCACATTTGAAACAACGCCTCATAAATATTACTCCTTTTTGGTTCCCGTGACGCGTTACGGGAGGAATGATTTTATATTAAATACCTGTGCCCGGGCCGGTAAAACTATTACTTTTATAAAATTCTATTTCTATATAAAAAACCCTTTATTTTATTGAAATTTTTACGTGAAGTCATTATAATAAAATGTAGAAAATATGGAAACAATATGTGATAAAATAAAAAAAGAAGCTTCTCTACTCGGCATAAAAGCAGGTATAACCACTGCCGGAGATCTTCCTGAGGAAAAAGGGAAAATTAAAACTTGTCTAAAGGAAGGATATATACCGGAAGATGGAAGATGGAATGAAGAAAAGATAGATTCGTTCTGTTCTCCTGCCTCTTTTATGCCTGAAGGCAAATCAATCATAATGGCAGCACTCTGTTATTATGAAGAAGACAATATGCCCTCCTATGAACCATACGGTGAAATAGCTCTTTATACGGTAAGAAATAACTACAAATTTTTAAGAAAAAAGCTTCAGAAACTTGTAAAATTTATAAACACATATGTTCCCGGAAAATTTAAAATATTTGTCAATGGCCCCCTTGCGGAAAAACCTCTGGCTGTAAGATCTGGCATCGGTTTTTACGGCAAAAACTCCCTTGTTTACACGGAAGAATATGGCTCGAGAATAGTAATCGGAGGCATTATTACTGACCTGGAGTTATCTCCTGATAAACCTTCTGTTCAAAATATATGTACAGACTGCAATGTTTGCATGGAAAACTGTCCCGCAGGAGCGATAGTGAAACCTTATATTATTGACAGAAAAAGATGTTTTCAATATATAAGCGGGAGAAAAAATGAAATCATACCGGAACATTATAAGAAACTATGGGGGAAACGATTGTACGGCTGCTCTACATGTCAGGACCTGTGCCCGCAGAATAAAAAAGTAATACCTGTCAAAGAGGTTTCTCCTTACGGATTTATCGGTTTTAAGATCCCTCTTGTTCCGTTTTTAAGCCTTTCTGAAGAAGAATTCAGACATATTTATAAGGGTAATCAGATTTCTGCAGGATTTGTGGATTTTGACGCACTCAGAAGAAATGCTTTTCTTGTAATGGATAATGCAGCAAATGGTGAGCAAGTGAGTTGATAAAGCCTGCCAGTCCATGACACTCTCCCCCCATCCCTCTCTCGGGGATTAATTTAATCAGGACTTACGCAAAAAATACAGAAGAATCAGTCATTACGAGCGAAGCGAAGCAATCCCATTATTACAACAGAAATTGTTGGGCTTGCTTCGTCGCTCCGCTCCTCGCAATGACAAAATGCGTAACTTCTGTTTAATGACATTGTGCGTTACGCGTCACGAAACGGTAATCAGTGTGCATTTACCATCACTGTGAAATCTCCAGAATCTCCTTCAATGTTCTCACTACTTCAGATAGTTCGCGGTCTGCATTGATTTCAAAATCATTGTTTTTATATAATTCCTGTCTGTCATTATATATTTTTTTTATATCTTTTCCTTTATGAACAAGAGGTCTTGTTTCAATATTTTCCCCCGTTCTTTCCATAGCTTTATCATAAGATATACGGAGATAAATGATTTTCCCGTTTTTTCGGAGATTCTCCGTATTTTGTGAAGACAGAACTGCCCCACCTCCTGTGGCAATAACACAACCATCCATGTCGCTTACTTTTTCAATAATATTACTTTCAATTTCTCTAAACCTTTTCTCTCCGTAACGGGTGAATATTTCAGTTACTGTAAAACCTGTTTTTTCTTCTATTAATTTATCCGTATCAATGAACTTCATTCCTGTTATATCTGATAGCATTTTCCCGCATGTACTTTTACCGCTCCCCATAAAACCTGTAAGAATTATATTCATATGTCAGTTCTCCATGCCAAATATTGTCTTCACCATTCACCGGGCAAAATAACCTGACTATATTTCTCCCACTTCTCACGTATGACCTCTAACTATTTTCATATTTACCTATTAATTTTTATAATTTTTTCTGTTATAATATTTATATACTATAGTGTGCCAGGAAAAATACTTTCCTTTTAAAAGTGATAGAATTACTTATACTATCTATTTTTTAAGGTTAAAGGTGTTGGACGTTGGACTAAGAATATTAAACCTGACACCTATAACCCGATACCTGATTTATATAAAAAACGGAAAAATTTAACCTGGTAGACTATAAATATATATTTTATTATGCCGATATAAATTTATAAGTACATAACCCGGTGGTTTTTTGTAAGTTATATATAAGAAAAATCCAAGTCCTCCCGTCACGCATTATGGGTTACGAAATAAATACATAAGGATCAGGGAATATACTATGTTAGCAGAAAATTTAGAAAAAAATTATAAAACCTGGATGGAACTCCTTGGAAAATACGCTTCTGCCATAGAGTCAGTAAATAAATCTACGGAAAATGAATTTCTTTCTATAGGCTCAAAATTGATGGAATTAAGTTCTATGGCAGATAAGATGTCCGGAGAATGTTCATCTGCTGTTAATTTGATAGCAGGTCAGGAAATGATAAATTCTATAGAAGGTCTTGGAAATCTGAGTGATAGTATGGAAAGATATCTGAAGGACTCAGATATTAATTTACAGAACAGTTCGAAGAACCTCGGACATATCAAACAGATGCTTGATAATATCTGTAAACCTATGGAAGGGTTTAAAAAAATTGTTAAAGTGTTGAAGATGATGGCTATTTCCACAAGAATTGAAAGTGCCAGACTTGGAAGAAGTGATGCGGGATTTAATACACTGGCAGATGATATTAAAAAACTGGCTGCCCGTATTGCTATTAAATCCAGTGATATTACAGAACAATCAAAGGTTATGAGTGATATAATAGGAGATACTATGTCAGGTGTTGTACTGTTAGAAACAGAACAGCATAAACAAATAATCACTATTCTTAATAATGTCAGAACCAGCCTGTCATCACTTCAGGATATGAATATTAATTCTTCTTCTGCTGCAAATAATATTTTATTACAATCACAAAATATTTGCACCAATATAGGAGAAGTGGTTATGTCTATCCAGTTTCATGATATTACAAGACAGCAGATAGAACATGTAGTTTCTGCTCTTAATGATGCCTGTAAATGGCTCAAAGAAGAAATTCAGAATGGTAATGGCGGAGAAGATTTTATAGGCAGGATAAGATATATATGTGAACTTCAAAGAGCACAGCTTGCATATTCCCTTAAAGAATTTGTAGAAGCAGTAAACAGAATTCAGGAAAACCTTCAGGCTATAGATAAGCATATTACCGCTATGTCTGAAGAGATAAAAAATACTGTCGGTGATATTGATAGAACAGGCTCTTCTTTCCTCGGCGATATTGAGAAAGGCCTGGCATCTGTTATATCCTCTCTTTTAAAGAGTGAAGATACGCATCGTAATGTTTCAAATTCTATGGGTTCAGGTGCTGCAAAAGTAAAACAGATGTGCAGTTTTGCAGGTGATATAGAACAGACCGGCAAAGAAATTGAACTTATTGCTCTTAATGCCAGAATCAAGGCAACCCATATAGGTGAAAGCGGTGCAGCCATGGGGGCTATTGCAGAGGCCATACAGCAATTATCTCTGGATTCCAGAAGTCAGACCGGATCTGTTCTGGATTTTTTGAATAATATATCTGATGCAAGTGAAAAATTATCTAAAGATACGTCTGAAGGTAATAAAGGACATAGCGATACGGATAATATGGTTCGGAAACTTAAATCACTTGTAAATTCCCTCAGAAAAATGAATGAGAATATTATTATTCTTATGACTCATTTGAATACAGCCAGTAAAGACCTTTCTTTTCACATAGAAAAAACTGTTAAAGAAATAAAGGTTCACACCAGGGTGTCATCTGTAATAAATAATATTTTGAAGGATCTTGATGAAATAGTAGTTCAGGCCAGAAAACTTGAACCTGCATCGACTGCAGGTAAAAAAGATTTTCTTAAGGATCTGGAAATCAGATATACCATGGATAGTGAAAGAAAAATTCATCTGTCAAAAGTCAGCCAGGTTAAACCGGAGATTTCAAAAGCCACTCATAAAACTATAAGTTCCAAAATACCGGCTAAATCCAGACCTCTTCAAAAAAATACCGGTGTAAAAAAAGACATACCTGACAAAAAGCTGACACATCAGGGAGATAATGTGGAACTTTTCGCTGACAGCGCTACAGGAAATAATGTGGAACTCTTCGGTGAGAGCGATAGTTCAATGGGAGATAACGTGGAACTTTTCGGTGACAGCGACAGTTCAATGGGAGATAATGTGGAACTCTTCGGTGACAGTGCTACAGGAGATAATGTAGAACTCTTTGAAGAAAATAAAAAGGATAAAGAAGAGGATCTGGGAGACAATGTAGAACTTTTCTAAAGAAAGGAAGTGGCTGTTTTGGAATTTAAACTTGAAGAAGGAGGAACAGGGACACTGATTTTAGACGGTGATATGACGGTACAGAGGGCCGGAGAACTGAAGACCGCTCTGGTAGAAGCTCTGGATAAGGCTGCCTGCCTGATTATTGATCTGGGAAATATTACAGATGCAGATCTCTCCTGTCTTCAATTGTTATGTTCTGCCCATCGTACTGCTTTGAAATCAAATAAAAGTGTTTCTCTGGCTGAAAATGCTCCTCAATTGTTCCGGGATATAGTAAAAAAAGCAGGTTATTCCTGTAAAGATCCATGCTGTGATGACAAGAATTGTTTATGGATTGGAGGAAATAGTAGATGAGTAAGGTCATTATGACTGCAGATGATTCTGCCAGTATTCGCCAGATGGTAAGTTTTACCCTTAAGAAAGAAGGGTATGATGTCATAGAAGCAGTAGATGGTAAAGATGCTCTGGGAAAATTAAATCCTTCGGTAAAAATGTTAATTACTGATTTGAATATGCCCAATATAGATGGTATTGAACTTATAAAACAGGTCAGGGCAAATCCGGCTTTCAAGTTTATACCTATTATTATGTTAACTACGGAATCACAGGATTCTAAAAAACAGGAAGGCAAGACAGCAGGCGCTACAGGCTGGATTGTAAAACCCTTTAAACCGGAGCAACTGGTAGCGGTTGTGAAAAAAGTTTTGAAATAATCTTTTTAAGGAAAGGGTATCCTTATGTCACAGATGGATGAATATAGCAAGGTATTTAAAGAAGAAGCTTATGAACTTCTTACGGAACTTGAATCATCTTTGCTTGAGTTAGAAGATTCTCCTGAAGATATGGAGCTAATCGGTCGTGTGTTCAGAGCAATGCATACCCTTAAAGGCTGCGGAGCCATGTTTGGCTTTGAAAATATAGCTGAATTTACTCATGATATTGAAACAGTGTTTGATCTGGTTCGTAATGAAGAAATAAAAGTTACTATAGAACTTATAGATTTAACTCTGGAAGCAAGGGATCAGATCAGGCTCATGCTCGAAGAGCCATCGGGAGGAGATCCGGTAGATAAAGACAAATGCAACACTATTATCTCATCTTTAAGAACATTGATGCCGGGACAGAAAGAAAAATCATCCCTCCCGGCTGCCGATGCGGTAGTTGAAACTCTGTCTGCTGCTTCTTGTACCTCCTCTGTAAATACCTATCTTATTCACTTTGCTCCCGACCGCAATATTTTTATGATGGGAACAAATCCTGTTTATCTGATCGATGAACTTGCAGGACTCGGTGAATGTAAGATTTTTGCATTCAGAGAAAATATTCCGGAATTATCTGTATGTGATCCTGAATTATGCTATACCGGGTGGAACATTATTCTGACATCGGAAAAAGAATTGAATGATATTAAAGATATATTTATTTTTGTTGAAGACAGCTGTCAGTTAAAGATTGATATAATAGATAAAGAAGATGCGTCGAATCTTGAAGAAAAATACAGATCAGAGAAAGTACAGGAAGAATATCCTGTAGAACCTGTAAAAATTGAACAGAAAATAGAAACAGTTCCTGAAAAAATATCTTCTGCAAGGGGTAATGACAAACCTCTTCCGGAACCTGCAGATTCCCGTGAAAAGAAAAAGCCTGATGACCAGGCTTCAAGTATAAGAGTATCATCAGATAAGCTGGATAAGCTTGTAGATCTCGTAGGTGAGCTTGTGATTGTTCAGGCCAGACTTACACAGACTGCGAATGAAGCAAAAAAAGCCGGGTTGACAGCTATTGCTGAAGACCTGGAACGACTTACGGTGGAGCTCAGGGATCACACGCTTGATATTCGCATGCTTCCCATTGGAACGACTTTTGGAAAATTTAAACGTCTTGTAAGAGATCTGTCAAAGGAACTCGGGAAAGAAGTCGAGATGACTACAGACGGTGCCGAAACAGAACTGGATAAAACTGTTATTGAACGATTGAATGATCCTCTTGTCCATCTTATCAGAAATAGTATAGATCACGGTATCGAATCACCTGAAATAAGGAAATCTATGGGGAAACCTTCACAGGGTATAATTCATCTGTCTGCTCTTCATGCAGGTGCCAGTGTACTTATAAAGATAGAGGATGACGGAGCAGGGCTCGATAAAGAAGTTATCTATAACAAGGCTTTAGAAAGAGGTATCATTTCCCCTGATACTGAAATGTCAGAAGAGGAAGTTTTCGGATTGATTTTTGCTCCCGGATTTTCTACTGCAAAGAAGATCACAAATGTTTCAGGCCGTGGTGTAGGTATGGATGTAGTAAAACGCTGTATCGACGGTCTCGGAGGTTCAATAGAAGTAAGCAGCACTAAAGGATACGGCACAATTATAACACTTAAACTGCCACTTACCCTGGCTATAATTGAAGGCCTCCTTGTGAAGATTGGCAATGATTTTTACGTATTACCTCTTGCGTCTGTAGAAGAATGTGTGGAACTGACCCGGACTGATATAGAGATGGCCCATGGCAGGCATATTATAAACGTAAGAGGTGAAATTGTACCATATATCAGTTTAAAAGAAATATTCAGTATAGACGCAAAAGAGAGAGAGATTGAGCAGGTCGTAGTTACCAGGATGAACGGTCAGAGGGTAGGTTTGGTTGTAGATCAGGTTATAGGTGAACATCAGACAGTCATAAAAACTCTCGGTAAGGTATATCAACATGCAAAAGGTCTTTCAGGTGCCACTATACTCGGAGACGGTACAGTTGCTCTTATTCTGGATGTTAATCAGCTTGTAAAAGATGCCGAATTTTTAGAGGTAGAGATGTCTGCGTGATTGCGTGACACGTCACTGGTGGTTCGTAATGCGTAATGCGTGATGCGCAGGGTATCCCTGCTCATTTTTCACGACTCACCGCCCACTGGTAACTGGTAACTGGTAACTGCTCACTGTTTTACTCGTCCCATATACTCATTTCACCTGCCATAGATTCTGACAGTTTTATCCTTATCCATTCCATATTTTCAGAAATTCCAAGGAGATATGAAAGTTTTGCATAGGCTGCTTCCGGAGTGATGTCTCTTAAAAAAATTACCCTGAGTTGTTCGAATCTTCTGGCTGTTTCATATTCTACCTGTACTGCTCCTTTAAGACATTGAGAGCATATACCTATAACCATTCCTTTATCCACTATTTCTTTTACTGTTTCCTCCAGTGAATATTCTCCTTCATTCGGGAGGTTACCGAGTCCGAAAGCCTCTATGATCAACCCCCTGTATCCCATCTGAGGAAGGATTTTTAAAAGTTCCGGATTGAAGCCGGGATAAAGTTTTATTACTGCTACATGAGGACTCCATGCATAATTAAAATTTTCTTTTTTCTGTGGTCTGAGATAATGCTCAAGACCTGTATGTATACGAAGATTGAAGGCATCTATATGACCTGCAGGAGGGTGTTTGGGGCTGTCAAAAGCGTCAAACCCTCGGGAATCCACTTTCGTAACACGATTTCCCATGTAAAGTTTTTGCCAGAAAAATACTGAAACACCGGGTATGTTTTCCTTTGCAAAGAGTATGGAATAATAAATGTTTCCGGGAGCATCGGAACCAAGTTCATTCAATGGTTTCTGAGAACCTGTAATAATTACGGGGGAATGAACCTCCAGAAGCCAGAAAGATAAAAATGAAGCCACATAGGCCAGTGTGTCCGTTCCTGTAAGAACTACAAATCCATGGTAAACGGAGTAATTCTTTACTATGGCATCATATACGAGTTTCATTACAGGAGGAGACAGATTGGTGCTATCAATAGAATTGACTTTAAGATAATCTATTTCTACGGGGCTTTTTATCTGATAAATTAATTTTAATATATCTTCTTTACCGTCTACAGGAGAGAGAGAACCGCTTATCCTTTTCATGGATACAGTCCCACCGTTGTCCACTATGAGTATTTTTTTAGGAGGCTGATTCATAATTTATAGTAAAGAGTGATTGGATAAAACCAATCACTCTTTTTTTCCCGTCAATCAAATTGTGTTAAATTTTTAAAAGCTTCATAACGCCATTCTATTTCAACCGGTTTCAGTCTTCTCATTCTGTCAAGGCTGAAATCTTCGACATTATATGAAGCCATAACACTTGCATATACTATGGCATTCTTTAAAATACCGGGGGTTACTTTACCTTTACTGGCAATATATCCCATGAGTCCTCCTGCAAAAGTGTCTCCTGCGCCGGTAGGATCTTTTACTTCATCCAGAGGAAATCCCGGTAAAGAAAAGGTCATTTCTTTTGTGCAGAGCAGTGCACCATGTTCTCCTTTTTTTATTATGACTGCAAGAGTTCCGAGCTCGAGTAGCTTTTGTGCTGCCAGAGTCAGGCTGTATGTCTCGCAGAGCTGTCTCGCTTCTGCATCATTGATTAAAACCAGATTTGTATTTTTTATTACTTCCAGAACTTTATCCTTTTTATGATTTATCCAGAGATTCATCGTATCACATGCTGTAAATAACGGATTTTTTATCTGTTTTAAAACATCAAGCTGCAGATCCGGATCTATATTGGCAAGAAATACAAACTCTGCTTCTGCATAATTCTCTGGTATTTTTGGCTGAAAATCCTGGAAAACATTTAACTGTGTGTCCAGCGTATGTGCCTGGTTAAGGTTATATTCATAAGTTCCTTTCCAGTAAAATGTTCTGCCATTTTCTATAATTTCCAGACCCTGTAAATCAATATTCCTGCTTTTGAAAAAATCGATATGTTCTTTCGGAAAATCTCCACCTACAACACCTACAAGATATATATCCTTATGGAAAAAACTTGCCGATATGGAGGCATAACTTGCTGCACCGCCAAGAACCTTTTCCCTTGTACCGAAAGGAGTTCTTACATCGTCAAAAGCAACAGAACCTACTATTGTTAACCCCACATTAGTTCCTCCTTAAACGTTGTAATAAAAGCCGTTCACTTTTTACCGGTGTAAAAAGTTCTGAACGGCTTTTTATTTCTAACACTTTATATAATTACTCACCGGGAGCAATTGCATTCACCGGACATACATCAACACATGCGCCACAGTCTATACAGGCATCTGTAATCATATAGGGAGTTCCTTCTTCAATTGCTTCCACCGGGCACTGTTCCGCACAACTACCACAGGCAATGCATGCTTCACTGATTTTATGCATATTTAAACCTCCTAAAAATTATTCCCCAGATTATATTTAACATATTAAAACATACATTATATTAATATATAATTATATTTTAGTCAAGATTTTATATGATAGTGTTTTTTTACGACAG
>JBEHWO010000091.1:0-18608 GCA_040217695.1 Vulcanimicrobiota bacterium
ACAGGTATTATCCTCCTGTCACATGTTACGCGTCAGGCACCGGGTTAATTATTTTTTAAAGAACCCCGTTATATAAGTTATAATATCAGGTATATATAACCATGCTTTTGTAAAATATACTGTTGCCCCCAGAGCTATAAACAGGACAAATAAAATAACTGCAGCTATTAATAATAAGGACATAGTATTGCCGGCTTTCTTATCCTCTTTACTCTCATCTTTCTGAGAAGCTATTGACCCTGTATCCAGCTTGCCTGACGGTTTACCGGGCAGTTTACCGGATGGTTTACCGGATGTGAGTGAACCGGTCTGTTTCCCTGACTTTTGTTTGCCAGCCGGAGGAGCACTTTTCATTATTTTTTTGTATAATTCCTGCAGTGTCACTTTCATTTCTTTAATATTTTCATATCTATCAACTTTATTTATTTCCATGGCTTTTAATATAATAGCTTCAAATTCTGTTGATATATTATTGTTAAATCTCCTGCAGTTAGGGAGGTTCATGTCGTTTATACTTCTGTCTATGGCATCTACCGGTACAGATTTTGTTGCAAGATAATATAATGTAGCGCCCACAGAATAAACGTCACTTCTCTGATCAGTCTGACCTACATATTGCTCTACCGGTGAGTAGTTTGGATTTATGGTTTTGGCCACAGCAGCTGTCTTTGCATCAGGTGTAAATAATTTTGAAATACCAAAATCTATTATTTTGAGTTTATCTTCTGAAGATAAAATGACATTTTTAGGACACATATCTCTGAATATAACAGGTTCCGGTGTCTGAGAATGCATATAGTCAATGATGTCACATAATTCAATGGCCCATTCAATTAATCTGGATTCTTCAAAAAACGGAGAGTTTTGAATTATTCTATCAAGGGTTTCTCCTTCTACAAAATCTATTATAAAGAAACGCCGCCCTTCATGTGAGAAATATTCTTCAAATTTAGGTATAGCAGGATGTTCAAGCTTTATGAGTATTTTGGCTTCTACCTGAAATTGTAATATTGCTTCTCTTCTCTTTACAGGGTCGTCAAATTTGTCAAGTAGCTCTTTTAACGCTACATGACAATTGTTTTTCATATCCATAGCTTTATAGGTTCTGGTAGTCTGACCTTCACCCAGTAATTCTACTACTTTGTATCTATTATTCAGTATTACTCCTTTATCTACAGGATTCTCTCTCGATGATAAAGATGTCTCCTTATCAAAGGCTGTATTTTCTCCGTTATTTTCTTCATCCTTCCTGTCAGACTGATAGGACATGTTGGGACGTTCACGATGAGATGGCACTGTAGCCGTTGATTTTTTCTCTCTGCTATCTGTAAGAGATGAACCACCATGGCCGGTAAATGGTTTTAATGGCGGCAAAGCCTGTTCTTTTTCACTTTTTTCCTGTCTTGCCGGAACGGGTGGCATGGAATCGGTAGAAAACTTTCTTGTTTGAATTCTTTTTAAACTTGCTCCCTGAGAACCGGCTAAAGGATAATTACCTCCCACGGGCCTGTCCTGTGATTTTACCACTGTCGGAGGGAGAGGTTTGTTTGATATGTCTACAGATTTCGTTGCAGTGTCAGCAGACCTCCTGGGGAATGAAGGTAAAGGGAATTTACCGCCTGTACTATCATGAGGTTGAATGTCTCTCTGTTCTCTTCTGTGTTCATCAGAAGATTGACCGGGACCGGTTAATTTTGGTCTGTCCAGTAATCCCGGTTTTGGCGGTATGATTCCTTTCCCGTGTGTCACAGGAGGTGGTGGAAGTGTTTCTGTTGGTTTACCCTGCTGTGCCGGCGGTAAGGTTAATCGTCTTGTCAGAGGAGTACGCCCTCTGTCTGATGTAACCCACGAAGAAGGCTTGCTTTCTTCTGTCTTTGTTTGAAGAAGACTTTTCCTTTGCTGACTATCAGGAGATGATGATGCTCTTGCAAAGACCGGAGGCGGAAGAGGTCTGTGTGTATCCAGATGCTCATCTTCTTCTAAATCTGTAACATCCTTTTTTAATATGTTATGTTCCTGTTTTTCTGATTGAAGCTGCCTTTCTGAATAAGACACTCTTGAATCAGGAGGTGACGTGATGCTCCTGTCAGTAATTTCCTGGTTTTTTGACGGTTTTTGAAGTGACAGTATAACGTCTGAAAGGCGTGATGTTTTTGCAGACATAGTTAAAGGTGGCCTTGGAGGTAATTTTGAAGGTGCCTGTTCCTGCTTTCCCGGGGAAACAGCCGGTTTGAACGTTTCATGAGATAGAACGGGTTTTGTCTGGCCTGCCTGCATGGGTGACTTTAAAGAACTGTGCGGCATACCTGCCTGCATGGGTGGCTTTAAAGAATTCTGCGGCATACCTGCCTGAATGGGTGGCTTTAAAGAACTGTGCGGCATACCACCTGACTGCATAGATGGCTTTAAAGAACTCTGCGGCATACCTGCAGTCTTCAGAGATGGACTTAAAGAACTCTGCGGCATACCTGCCTGCATGGATGGCTTTAAAGAACTCTGGGGCATACCTGCAGTCTTCAGGGATGGATTTAAAGAACTCTGCGGCACAGGTGACTGGGGCGGTTTAAAAGAACTCTGTGACATTCCCGGTCTTACAGGACTTTCTGCCGGCATATTTAAAGGTGGTCGCAGAGAACCGGATGAAGGAGATTGAGATGGTAATCCTATAGAACTGAGAGATAATCGTGATGTTTTAGGTGCGCTCTGAAGACGGTATTTCATATCGAATAGTTTTCTCAGGTCTGTCTGAATATCGGAAACATTCTGAAATCTCAGTTCCTGCTGTAATTCCATACATTTTATTATTATAGCTTCGAATTCGGGGGAGATTTTATTATTGATTTCCATACATGACCTGAGAGGTGTGTCTTCAAGACTCCTGTTCATTGCATCTACAGGTAATTCTTTTGTTATTGTATAATAAAGGGTTGCACCAAGAGAATATATGTCTGTTCTATTATCTGTAACACCTGAATATTGTTCGAGAGGTGAAAAATTATGATTTACCATTTTTGCGACAGCCATAGTTTTAGATGAAGGACTGAATACTTTTGAGATGGCAAAATTTATAAGGATTAATTTACCTTCAGGTGAAATGATAATATTTTTCGGAGCAAGAGCTCGAAAGATCACAGGATTCGGCCTTCTTGAATGAAGATAATGCAATATATCACATAATTCCAAAGCCCATGTCAGAAGCTGTTTCTCATCGAAAAAATCCTTACTATCTCTGACATGATCGTGTAATGTTTTACCTTCTATATAATCCATTACAATGTATCTTTTATTATCATGTTCAAAATAATCACGAAAGGTAGGAATACCCCTGTGCACGAGACCTATAAGAATCTGTGCCTCTATTCTGAACTGTTTTGTTGCCTGTTCTTTTTTTGCCTGATCCTGAAATGTATCCAATAACTCTTTAACCAGAACTGTTTTATTTGTATTTATATCTTTCCCGATATAGTTTCTACTTAATTCTGTGACAGACAAATTTTTTATTATTTGAAATTGACTTTTTAATACAGAGCCTGCATCTAAAAAGCCCTGGGTACCACTACCCTGCATAAATTTTCTCCTTCCGGGTGACAACTACCCCCTTGAAAATCATAACATTTAAAAAAAACAAAGTCAATTGAATTTTTCTCACAGGCACCATATGTAAAATCTACTTTTTTTTTGAAATTTTTTCTGTACTTTTTTTCTGTTTAAGAGCAAGAT
Organism: Vulcanimicrobiota bacterium; assembly: GCA_040217695.1. GTDB lineage: Bacteria > Vulcanimicrobiota > SpSt-956 > SpSt-956 > JAKJGF01 > CALARM01. The sequence continues at coordinate 3,721 of JBEHWO010000091.1, forward strand.
ATTTTTTGTAACTTTCTACGGCAAGATCAGAACGGTTAATTTTTTTGTAAATAGTACCAAGAGTATAATGTACTTCAAGAAATTCGTCATTGTAATCCAGAGCTTTTTCACATAACCTGACTGCCTGTTCAAAATGTTCCTCTCCGATTAATTTCTGTGCTTCTTCAAAATATTTCTGTGCATTATCCTGTATGTAATTGCTTTTCTCTTTCTTTATTATAATATTTTCAGATGGCCTTATCTGTTTTGGATTTGTTCCGGGTGTTTTCGGTATATTCTCTTCCAGGTCAATTATGTCATCATCATTAAATGATAAATCAATAGTTTCTTCTTCTGTTTCCCATAACGAATCAGATATAATCATTTCTTCTTCTAACATATCACAGGCCATATCGATTTTGAGATGGTCTTTTATATTAACTTCTTCAATATGTTCATCCGGGATATGATTATTATCGTTTATATGGCCGGAAGCTTCATCTATATTGTTATAGTCTTCAGTGACCGAGATATCCACCTCTTCTGCCGGATAATCTTCTTCATGTAATTCTCTATTGTGCTCTGATTTTTCTTTATGAATAAATTCTGACGTACTGAATATCTCTTCAATGTTTTCTTCTGTAAAATCCGTATTAGCAGCATCTTCATCAAAGGTGTCATATCTTCCTTCATACTCTTCAGACAGATTTGTTTCAATTAAAGTCTTTTCTTCTCTGTCTTCTGAAAAATCAATGAAATCTTCATCAAAGCATGCCTCTTTTTTTTCCGTAAATCCTTTGTTTATGCCGGGTGTTCTGTCCGGAGAAAGAGGAATTTCATCAACTTCTGCGGAAGCGTCAATAAAATCTTCATCGAATAGTTCCTCTTTTTTTTTCGTAAATCCTTTGTTTATGCCGGTTGTTCTGTCCTGAGAAAGAGGAGTTTCATCATCTTCTACGGAAGTTTCAATGAAATCTTCATCGAATAAATCTTCTGACTCACTCTGTCCCTCTTCTGTTATTATCTTACGCAGACTCATAGAAATCATAATTTTATTTAAATTATTCAGTTCTTCTGCAAGATTTTTATCCTCTGAAGTTACATATTCCAGTGTGTGATCGAATATTTCGAAGAATCTCTCATCTAAATATTTTTCTTTTGATTGAAGCATTTCGCCAAGTGATTCCTGGTCTGTATTCATTATTTCTTCCAGCAGATCTATATACATTTTGTCTGTGTCATGTTCCTGTTTATCTGCTTCTGTCATATCATTTAGTTCTACATGTGCATCTTTCATTTCTTTTGTATCTTTTTCATCTGTTTTTTCTACTGTTACAATATCAAGCCCCATGTCGGATAATATGTCAGAAAGCTCAGGTAGTTCACCTGATATCTTCCATCGAGATAATCTGGGTTTTTCTTTGATTGTGCGCAGAGCCAGTATCTCACTTTCCAGAACTTTTTCCAGAACGGCCTTTACTTCTCTTGCACTTTCATATCTTTCTTCGGCTTTTAAATTTAAGGAACGACATACTATTTCTTCTATACCTGTAGCTATTTCCGGGACAATAGATGTCATATGTTTATAACTGAACGGTACAGGCATACTTCCCGTAAGAAGATTATACAGAGTTCCTCCGAGAGAATATATATCACTCGCAGGTACAGGCTTCCCGAGATATTGTTCCGGTGCAATATAACCCATTGTACCTATCATGGTTCTGGGATTGCCTGACGTATTATCTTCAAGGGCACAGGCTATGCCAAAATCTATCAAAACAATTCTCCTGTCCGAATTTCTCAACATTATATTGGATGGTTTCAGATCACGGTAAATTATAGGAGGATTGGAATTGTGCAGATAGTCTAAAACTTCACAGATTTGAATACCCCATTTTACTACTTCTTCCTGCGGCAGCCCGGGCTTCCCATCCCTTCGTATAAGATTGTCCAGGTCCCATCCATCTATAAAGTCCATTACAAGATAATAACGTTCATTGTCAATAAAATAATCATAAACCCGGGGCAGGCTCATATGGTTAAGTTTCGATAGTAATTTTGCTTCACTTTCAAATCTTTTGACGAGATATTCTCTTTCTTTTGCAGTAGAAACATAGGTCCATAGTTCTTTAATGGCAAAAATTTCATTAGTTTTTTTATCTGTTGCTTCATAAACAGCTCCCATACCTCCTGCTTTAATCAACCTTCTGGTAATATACCGGTTGCCTTTAAGGATGGTACCCTGTTTTAACGCTACAGGTTTGGATTTTGTTGCGGCTTTAGTTCCAAGCGTTTGCCCGCATTCATTACAGAACTTTGCAGTATCACTGTTATCTGAACCACATACAGAACAGATATTACCCACGATTCACCTCGAAAAATATTCTAGTCGTGACGCGTGACGCGTGACGCGTAACGCGAGGTAAGACATTATTAGTAAGTGGTGAGTAACGGGTAGAAAGGATATATTCCCCTATTCACCACTCACTTATTATAAGATATAACAGTTAAACACGCAAGTCTATATTCAATCTTACATTTAAAGGGATTTGAAGGTTTATTTTTTATACGACGGGAGAGAATTATCGTTAAATAGATCACCGGTAACCGGTTACTGTTCACTGATCACTGATAACCGATCCATTGCTTCGCTCGACTGCTGCAGCTTTTTTCCATTCATAGCTGGCCTGAGTTAAATTACCCTGTTTGGCATAGGCATCTCCCAGTTTTTTATGCAGATCTGCATCTTTAATTCCTGAAGTTATAACTTTTTCCCATTCCGAAATAGCTTCATTTATCTGTCCGCTTTTTGCAAATGCATAACCCAGGTCTTTACGGGCTTCGAGATAATTAGGATCTATTCTGAGGGCTTTTTTGAACTGTGTTATTGCAAGATCGAGGTTTGTTCTTTCCATAAAAGATTTACCAAGATTATAATATTTTTTTGCTTCTTCCGATTCTGTTTTGATTATCTGTCGCCAGTCTATTGTTTCAAGAAATTCACCAAGAACCAGTTTCTTTTCTTTTAATTTTACATCAGACAGACTGGCCATTATTTCTGCTAGCTTTTTTATGAAAACAGAGGGAAATTTCTGCATGATAGAAGCACAATCTTTTGCAGGAAAGCTTATCATAAGAATGGCACATTTTTCAACAGGTGAAAAAGCAATGACTCTGTCATCTGTATAAACTCCGTTAAAACTTCTCTCAAAATTATCGTTTAATGTTATATCTTCGTATTTTATATCAAGTTTTTCCAGAAAATTTATTATAGCTTTATATAAAACACTATCGAAGACTCTGACAAATCGCTCAACTATAGTTGTAAACATCTGATGGTTTGATACAAGTTGAAGACCTGTTAAAAAACTTTCTACTGACATATTTATTTTTCTTAATTCAAACAGACACGCTCCTCTGTACAGGGAGGTCTCAAAATCATTTTTATCTATTGAATATGCCCTGTCAAGATGCACTATAGCTTCCTGATAATTACCCTGGGCAGCAAGTACTATACCAAGATTAAGATGATTCTGAGGGTTTTCTTCTTCCAGTTTAACGGCCTTTTCAATCATACTCTGAGATGACTGCAGTTTACCGATAAAAAACAGAGATTTCCCCAGTTCCAGATAAGCCGGGCCGTAATGAGGATCAAATTGCAAGGATCTCTTGAATTGCAGTAAAGCTTTTTTATATTTCTTTCTATCCATGGCCTGCAGGCCTGACATGTAATACTGTCTGCTTAAAAACCAGAGGAAAAAATTAGGTTTTTCAAGTATGTCCCTGTTTTTGTTATCCTGTATATAATGACTTCTGAGTTCCAGTAAAATTATTAAAGAATATATACCGGCTAATAACCAGAAGAAAATTACCTCCGTATTCACTGTATTTCTCCTTTTTTTACAAAGTGATTTACTCCGTTCGCCAGTATCTCGTGATACATTACAGGATCCTGTGGAAGAAGCAAAAAATTATTTTTTTTACAGTAATAACAGGCTTGTTCTATATCTTCTCCTTTGAAAAGATGATAGAGTAACACACATAACAGAGAAAAATTACCTTTTTTGTCATTTTTTAACTTTTCTTTATATAAACAGGTAATTTTACTATGTAAATCGTTTTTGATATCTGATGTTATATTATCATATAATGTGTTTTTATACAATGGATGAATAAAAGAAAACGTGTCATTATTTTTATTATATTTCACTATATCTGGTAAGGAAAATTCTTTTAAAATTTTTTTTGGATGGATCTTTAAAATTTGCTCTGCCTCAGATGAAGATAAATCTTCATGATATACGCAGAGTAATTGTAATAGAGGATTATTTTTTAAATTTTCTATGTTGGATTTTATTATATCTTTTCTGTTTTTTTCCGGATAGATTTTCCGGGGTTCTTTTATAATTTCCCTGAGATATAAAGGTGATCCGTTACATAACATATAAATTTTATCTATAGCCTCATTACTTAACCTGTTTTTTCCCAGGGCTTCCTCTATTAACTCTGAAAACTCCCTGTGTGAGAGATATTCCAGTTTTATATCTTCAATTTTTCCTGCCCTGTATAAATCCCTGTCGTAAAAGGTTTTTTCAGCTATATGGGATGTCAGAACCCATAAAACAGGTATGTTTTCAAGGATGGATTTTTTTATTACAGAGGCAAGAAGTGTTTTTGTATCATCTGTTGCATAACATACGTCATCAAATATTATTATTAAAGGTTCTGAGTTTGTATAATCTTTCAGTTTATCAGTAATTAAAGAAGAAAAATCGTTCAGTGTAATATCCCGGTTATTATGAATAACGTCCTCCAGGTTCAATTCTTTGATTAATTTCCTTGTGGAATAAAAGGGAATAACTCTGTCAATTTCTCCGAGTTCTTCTTTTAAACATTTTATCTTTCTTACGGAAGCAATGGTAATTATTTCATTGACCAGGCGGCTTTTACCTGTTCCTTCAGGGCCTATAACAGAACATACAAAATTTTTCCCTGACCGTACCATGTCTGCAAGGCAGACAAGGCGATAAATAGTTGTGTCTTTTCCTATAAGGCGAATATTAAAATCAATGTTTCTTTCTTTATATAATCTCTTCCCAGGTTTTTCATTACAGGCAAGAATATTTTTGAGAACAGAGAGGATTTTTTTTGTGTTATCACAACGCTTTTCCGGGTTTTTCTGTAACAGATTTATTATAATTTTTTCAAGTTCCATGTTGATGAAGGGATTGTGGAAACTCGGAGGTTGCGGTATTACATTGATGTGCTGAAGTATAAGTGCAAATATATTATCTCCCCGGAAAGGTTTAACTCCTGTAAATAATTCATAAAGTATTATACCTATGGAATACAGATCTGCCCGCCTGTCAACTCTGCTTGACATAGCCTGTTCAGGTGATATATAGTCGGCTGTGCCTATTATAGAGTTAATTTCAGTCAATTCAGTATTACTTCCTGTTCTCCTGACCATGCCGAAATCCATTACCATTGTTTTACCGCTTTCCGTAATGATTATATTTGAAGGTTTTAAATCGCGATGAACGATACCATGAGTGTGAGCGTATCCTATGGCTTCGAATATATCAATTGCTATAGCGAGAGCTTTTTCCGTATCAGGTTTACCGCAGGAGAGAATTTTGTCCAGAGTTTTTCCTTCTATGAAGGGCATAACAATATAGGGTATATTGTTTTCAGAGCCTATATCATAGATGGTTATTATATTGGGGTGGTCAAGGCAGGCAAGTTCTCTTGCCTCGCGAAAAAATCTTTTAAGAGGTTTTATGGCCGATGAAACTTTATCATGTTCAATAAGATGGCTCCATGGAATCTTTAATGCCACATTACGGCCAAGCCATATATCGTGACATTTCAGCACATATCCCATACTTCCTGTGCCGATTTTCTCTATTACCCGGTACCGTTTACCATATAAATCACACATTTCACTCTACCCAGACTATGGCATTTTCCCCCATAAGTCCCGAAAGGTTATGTTCTATGCCTATGGGAGAAGCCCAGTAATCTTTATTAAGGGCTATTAATCTTCTCTCTATACCTTTTTCAAGGTGCATGTAAACCGGCTGTTCACTTATTTGAGAATGGAGAAAATCTTTTAATGTCTGCAGTTTTTTATATTCCACACTGTCCAGAAGAACTTTTATATGTATTCCCTGATATTTGCTCTGTACCTTATCAGGTTCTTCTTCTTTTTCCTTCTCCGGTTCCTGAAATGAAAATTCCGAAATTTTTTCCGCAAAAAAACTTACCTTTATCTGTTTTTCTGTGATTTCTTCTTCGTCATCAGAATAACCGCCTCTTTCTTCAATCTTTACAGTTCCTTCTATGAGCAGTATTTTATCTTCTATTAACAGCTGGCCATATTCTTTATAACATTTAGGAAATACAATAACTTCTATTTCTCCTTCAAGATCCTCGATGGTAACATAGGCCATGTTTTCCTGTTTTTTTGTAAGGGTTTTTCTTGCCTGAACAACAAGTCCGCCTATTGTTACTTTTCTTCTGTCTCTGATCATTTCCAGTTTACCCGCTGTTGCGGTTATAAGAGATTTAAGTTTTGCTTCATACGGTGTAAGGGGATGGCCTGAAATATAAAAACCGAGGGATCCTTTTTCCAGAGATAAACGTTTATCATAGGAAAAATCTTCCATTTCACTGACTGAAGGAGGCATGGAAGATGCCTCTGCATCCATATCAAACAGTTGAATCTGCCTGCTGTCTTTTTCTTTTTGAATCTGCTGACCATATTCCATGGCCTGTTCTATTGAATTTACAAGCTGCGCTCTGTTTGCTCCAAGATTATCAAAGGCACCGGCAAGTATTAAATTTTCAATGACCCTCTTGTTTACCGACCTGAGATCCACCCTCTGGCAGAAATCAAAGAGACTTTCAAAATTGCCCTCTCTGTTTCTTGATTCTACAATAGCTTTTATGGCTCCTTCACCTACGTTTTTAATTGCTCCCAGTCCGAGGATGATATTATCTCCCTGAACATTAAAAGCAAAATTACTTATATTTACATGGGGAGGAAGGATTTTTATGCCCATCTTCTTGCATTCACTGATAAGAACAGCTATCTTTTCAGTTTTATCCATTACGCTTGTCATATTGGCTGCCATCAATTCCACTGGATAGTTGGCTTTTAAATAGGCAGTCTGATAGACAATATAGGCATAGCAGGCACTGTGGGCTTTATTGAAACCATAACCTGCAAAATAGGCCATGAGGTCAAATATTTCTTCTGCCGTTTTTGCAGGCACTCCTTTTTTTACGGCTCCTTCTATGAATAACCCTTTCTGCTGGGCCATAACATCATGTTTTTTCTTACCCATGGCTCTTGTCAATAAATCTGCCTGGCCCATGGTAAAACCTGCAAGTTCATTTGAGATTTTCATTACCTGATCCTGATATAATATTACTCCGTAGGTTTCTTTTAATACCGGTTCCAGCAGCGGATGTTTGTAATGGATTTTCTTTTTACCATGTCTGCATGCAATAAAATCCTCTACCATACCGGATCCGAGAGGGCCGGGTCTGTAGAGTGCCACCAGTGGTATGAGATCTTCAAATTTTTCCGGCGCAAGTTCCATTACTATTTTCGTCATGCCTTCAGATTCAAGCTGAAACACTCCTACTGTCTGGCCTTTTTGAAGGAGTGACGCAGTGGCCGGATCATCAAGAGGTAATTTTGTTATGTCCGGTGTGACATGTCTGTTCTGTTCTATCAATTCCAGTGCATCACGCATAACAGTAAGGGTTCGCAGGCCCAGGAAATCCATTTTTAAGAGCCCTATTTTTTCAAGGTTTTTCATTTCATATTGAGTTGAAATACCATCTCCTCCGGAACTGTAAAGAGGAACACATTTTATGAGGGGATGTCTGGAAATAACAACTCCTGCGGCATGCATACCGGGATTCCTTGCCAGTCCTTCCAGTTCCTGTGCTGTTTCCAGCAGCCTTTTTACATTCATGTCTTCTCTTGCCATATCCCTGAGTTCCTGTTCCGTTTCCAGGGCTTCTTTCAGATTTTTGGCTCTTGCCGGTATAAGTTTTGCTATTTTATCTACAAATGGTATGGGCAGATCAAATACACGACCTACATCTCTTATGGCGGCTTTTGCTTTCAGCCGTCCGAAGGTAATAATCTGTGCCACATGATCTGTACCGTATTTTCTTTTTACATATTCTATGACTTCGGGACGTCTCGTATAACAGAAATCTATATCTATATCAGGCATAGATTTACGTTCAGGATTTAAAAATCTTTCGAAAATCAGTCCGTATCTCAGAGGGTCTATATCCGTAATGCCGAGAACATAGGAAACCATGCTGCCTGCAGCACTGCCGCGCCCCGGGCCGAGAGGGATTTTTTGTTCTCTGCTGTAATTTATAAAATCCCATACTATAACAAAATATGCGTCGTAGCCTTTTGTATGAATTACATCCAGTTCGTAATTCAATCTTGGCATAAGTTCCTGCCAGTTGTCCGGGTAACGCCAGGGCATGCCTTTTTCGCATAGATGTCTCAAATAGGATGCAATATCATAGGGCGGAGGAACAATATAGTCGGGGAGATGAAGTTCGTCAAAGGTAAATTTTATATCACATTTTTCCAGAATGTCCATGGAGTTTTCTATGGAATCGGGAGCAAAGGAAAATAAATTGCTCATTTCTTCAGGTGTTTTTAGATAAAATTCTGAAGTAGGATAACGGAGTCTTTCTTTCTCAGCCAGTTTATTGCCCGTACCTATACAGAGCAGCACATCATGGGAAAAAGCATGGTCTTTTTTTATGTAATGAACATCATTTGTTGCTATTAAAGGTATATTATGTTTTCTTGCTATCTTCACTACATGTTCGTTAATTTCTTTCTGTTCCGGAATTTTATGATCCTGTATTTCAAGATAGAAATTACCTTTGCCGAATATGTCGAGATATTCCAGTGCAGCTTTTTCTGCCATGTCTGACTGTCTGTGCTGTATATGAGATGCCACTTCTCCCGACATACAGGCCGAAAGGGCTATGAGATTTCCGGAAGATGCGTAATGTCTGAGTATATCTTTATCTGCTCTGGGTTTATAATAAAATCCTTCCTGATAGGCCAGGCTTACTATTTCACTCAGGCTGTTATAACCGTCCAGATTTTTTGCCAGAAGCACCAGATGATATGGCTTTTTATCATAGGCAGGGGATTTATCGAATCTGGTTCTCGGTGCCACATATATTTCAGAGCCTACAATTGGTTTTATTCCTTCCTGCATACAGGTAGTGTAAAAATCAATAATGCCGAACATTGTACCATGGTCTGTAATTGACAGAGCTTTCATTCCCATTTCTTTGGTGGCTTTCACGATTTCTTTTATCTTACAGGCACCGTCCAGCAGGCTGTATTCTGTATGAACGTGAAGATGTACATAATCAATCATAAATTAAAAAACTCCATTTATTTTAGAGTAGTTCTAAAAAGTTTTGTCCTAAAGTTTCTCTACATACTTGCAACAGGTAAATAGCTACTTAGGTGTTGTAAAAAATAACCTTATCATATTTACAATCGTGACGCGTGACGCGTAACGCGTCACGCGAGGAGAATAACCATAATTTGCCAGAGTTATTTTCTTACAGTTCCTTAATCTTTTTCGGACATTATTTTTTGTACTCACTCTAAAGCGTTCAGCTGTCAGCATTAAGCAGTCAGCTTTTATGAGACCTAAATAACAATTAAATTCTATTTTTTTATACTATTTACATAATCAGGATTTGTAAGCTTTAGCTGATAGCTGATAGCTAACTGCTGAAGGCTTGAGGTGTTTGCGGTTAAATTGTAATGCGTAATGAGTAACATGTGAATACTATCGCATCACCCATCACGCATCACGCATCACACAATTATTCTTCTGACGGTATGTACGTTAAATTATAGACTCTTGTTCCTTCAAGTGAAGCTTCTTTGATGTCTGCAGGGTTAAAATTGAAGGAATCTGTATCAAGTTTCCTTACATCTCTCATTCTGGCAAGGAATATTGACACATCATCCGATACGATATTGGCGAGAGCTTCTCCTCCGAACTCTGTTTTAAAATGCATTGGAAATACAATGCTTGGAGAAAGTCTGTTCACAATATCAGCTGCTTCTTTCGCGGCAATTGTGGTAAGCCCTCCTACAGGTACAAACAGTACATCTACTTTTCCTATAGTTTCATATTCTTTTTCGGAAGGTATATGTCCGAGGTCTCCCAGGAAACAGAAAGATATATCATCCAGTGCCCATACCAGTATGGTATTGGGCCCTTTCTTTTTCCCGAGGCTTGTATCATGGTAGGTAGGTATGCCTTTGAATTTTATACTTTCTCCTTTTACATTTACTTCATGTTCTTCATAAAAATCACTTGTTCTCTTTACAATCCTTGGTTTACCTTCGGCTCTCCAGTGGGCATTATGATCGAAATGATGATGACTGAGTGTTACTATATCCGGAGCAACCTTCGGCAATGTATAGGATACATTTTTACCATAGGGGTCTGTCAATATTTTTATACCCCTTCCTGATGTTATTAGAAAACAGGAATGTCCAAGCCACCTGACTCTCATAAAAACAAAACCAGCTGATTACATCTAAAGCTGGTTTTCCTTCACCTGCCCTTCTGACTTAGATGTATACTATTTAAAAGATCTCTCTCCCGGAGGTCAGTAAATATAATTAATAACCTACACTAGGCGTTAAAAAAACTATCTGACTTTTGTTAACTGCAAGGAAATCTACTGTATCTAGAGGAGTTTCCCCATCTAAATCATAGACTGTAACGTTGGTAATAGGGAGAAAATCAATCTTTTTATTAATCTCATCCAGAAGTCGTCCTCCTGGAATTACATGAACTTCTCCTTCCATACGATGGGTTGTTGTAAGAAGGACTACCGGTATTCTCTCTTTTGTTACTCTAACACCCAAAGATTTTACCTGGCAAAAATTTATCTGATATTACGCCAAACTTGCCAGGTTACACCTCCTTTCGTAGTTTCCCCTATAAATATTCTTGCTTGAAGAAATATTTCCTTCTGCGAAACTATAAGTTTTAAAATCAGTGACCGGTTATCAGTGACCGGTCACCAGTGACCAGTGACCAGTGACCAGTGACCAGTTATCAGTTACCAGTTATCAGTTACCGGTTACCGGTTATCAGTTACCGGTTATCAGTTACCAGTTATCAGTTACCAGTTATCAGTGATTATTTATGTAAAATTATTATTTTTACTTTTCACTTTTCACGACTCACTTTTCACGACTCACTTTTCACGACTCACTCACTTAAGCACTTCAATAATTATTTCTCTTTTTGCCTTTCTTCCTTCATGCCATACACCCAGTTCGACTGCCGTTCCTGATTTTAAAGAACCGAGTCTGGAAATTAAATCTTCATATGTTTTAACTGTTTTTCCGTTTACGTCAACTATTATATCACCGGGACACAGGCCGCCTCTTTGAGCAGGGCTGTTTGCTATGACATTCACTATAAGTACTCCTGTAGAAGTGGGGAAGCCCCATTGCTGTGCCAGTTGTTTTGTAACATTCTGTAATTTTATACCTATCCAGGGCTTATTACTTGATGTGGAAGCACTTTTGCCTCCCTGCATGAGTTCATTGGCCACTTTTCTGGCAGTATTCATAGGTATGGCAAATCCCAATCCCTGTGCTACAGTATTTTCTGTACCTGAAAAGATAAGTGTATTTATACCTATAACCTCGCCGGCACTGTTAATAAGAGGGCCTCCGCTGTTACCGGGATTGATGGCTGCATCTGTCTGTATTAAACCTTTATAAATAGGAAGACTTCCTCCTGCATTTATGTCTCTTTCAAGAGCACTTACTACCCCCACTGTAACGGTCCAGCTGAAATGAAGGGGGTTTCCTATTGCTATGGCAGTCTCTCCCAGCTTTACTTTATCTGAATTTCCGAGCTTTGCAACCTTTAGCCCCTTTGCATCGATCTTTATAAGAGCAAGATCATAATCGGGATGGGCACTTATAAGTTTACCGTTATACTGTTTCCCGTTATCCAGAGAGACCGTTATATTTGTTGCATCTCTTATAACATGCCTGTTTGTAAGTATATAGCCGTTTTCTTTGATAATTATGCCTGAACCTATACCTTCTCCGCCCTGACCGAGAAAATTTTGAGACGCTACATATGTATCAATATTAACTACTGAAGGTTTTACACGTTTTATGGCATTTATTACTGCTTCTTCCTGGGATGTAAGTGCAGCATATGCTGAATTTAAAAATCCTCCCAGAATACAGACTACAAGTGCTCCTATTAAGGCACTTATGATTGTATTAAGGATGATTAATTTATGAAATGGTATGTTTTCTTTCACTGTTCAAACTCACCTCTGTACGAAAATCGTAATGCGTAATGCGTAATGCGTAATGCAATAATACTGACCAGAGCATAAGCATTTAATAAATGTCTTCCTCCCGTCACGAGTTACGCATCACGAAAGCTTATATGTATTATAAGCTCACCTCAGTAAGTATATTATATCATAAGAAATTGAAAGAGTAAAAGAATAATTAATTATTCCCTGAAAAGGATTTCACCGGAATATTAACGAAATATATTATGATCGTGACGGGTGACGCGTAACGCGTGACGGGAGAAGTTAATCTTTTTAAGCCACTGATAGATGAAAGCTTAAAATAACAATTTCCTTCACGCATCACCCATCACGTATTACGCATCACGTAAGAAAGGTTTTCCATTTATGGCAAAATTCCTGGATGAGAACAGGGAAGTCTGTTCTTTCTGTCATGAGTATACAGACAGTCATGCTGAAATAAAGCTTGTTGCCTGTAATAAATGTGAAGAATTACTTGGCGTTATAAATAAAAAAGCAGGTATGAGAAAAGCAAAGCCTGTGAATGAGCCTGTTTTTATCAGGAAAATCAGAGACCTTCCTCTTATTTCCCCGAAGAAGATATATGATATTCTGGAACATCATGGCTACAGGGGACAGAACATGGCCAGGAAAGCTGTTTCACTTATGGCTTACAGGCATGTAAAGAGACTCAAGAAGATTTATATAGAAAAAATTGACAGAAAGAAACTTCCTTATAAATTTAACTATTTGTTCATGGGGCCTACAGGATGCGGTAAAACCTATATGGTAGAATTGCTTTTTAATAAAATCCTTAAACTTCCGAATATAATAGTTGATATAACTACTTTTTCCGAAACAGGATATATAGGTGAAGATGTAACTACCATATTAACCAGGTTAATTAATGCTGCAGAAGGCGACCCCGGATGGGCTTCCTGCGGCATAGTCTGTATAGATGAATTTGATAAACTTGCTACAAGCAGGAGTAATGCCAGATTCAGCGGAGAAGGCACTACAAAGGATGTATCGGGCCTCGGGGTTCAGAGAGAATTACTTAAAATGCTTGAAAGCACGCAAATTCTTGTACCTCTTGATTATGGCTATTCTGCTTACGGTCAGAAGGTTTCTCTCTCTACAGAAGACATCTCTTTCCTTGCATGCGGCGCTTTTTCAGGTTTTAAAGAACTGTCTTTTTTAAAAAGCGATACGTCTAAAATGGGCCTTGTAAAAGCACCGAAAGCTACGTTTAAAGAAAAGATAGCCGTAATGTTTGAAGAAAGTGAAATAGAAAATGTAGAAATCTTTCAATCCTATGGTTTTCTTCCTGAATTACTCGGCAGATTTACGAGGTTTGTACCCTTTGAACCTCTTGACGAGAAAACTCTCAGGAGAATACTGGAAGATAATGTACTGGATAAATTCAGAGAAGAATTTATTGATGAAGGTTTTGAGCTTCATATAACAGATGATGTAATAGATTATATAGTTAAGAAGAGTATAAAAAGGCAGACAGGTGCCAGAGGACTCAGTTCTATTCTGACCAAGTGTCTTGAAGATGTGGCCTTTAATACATTTTTCAGCGGCCGCCAGGGCAGAATTTCTGTCAGAATAGAGGAAGGCAGACTGGTTACAAAGATTAAAAAAGGTGGTTTATGAATAAGATCATATGAAGCACGCGTCACGCGTCACGCGTCACGCATCACGATTTACAAGGAGGATTATTTATGAATTGTCCCGGTTGTTACAATCAATGCAGGGATGGAGCTAAATTCTGCAGTAAGTGCGGATACAGATTTGACAGTCCTTCTTCTGTACCTCCCACTGCTCCCATACAATCTATTGAAATTCCCTATCAGCAGCAATATCAGGAGACGTATCAACAGCCCTGTCAGCAGCAATATCAGCAGCCGTCTGCCGGATATGCTATGGAGCCATTCAGGCCGCAGCAGGTTACTGTGGGACAGATAGAATTATCTGATTTAAAGAGAAAAGCCAGAAATGTTGTCATACTTTTTTCTACTGTTGCAGCAGGCCTTACTGTTATGTGGCTTCCTTTTATAGATCTGTTTTTTATTCTTCCTCTTTTATGTTATATGGTTGTCACAGTAGCCAGGATATTCGGTCAGAAACTTACTGTTGATATGGCAAAAGAATTAATTATAACATGTTTTGCCGGTTCCATGAGTTTTCTGGGAGCCTATGCATGCGGGAAATTCATACCTTTTATAGGTGGTGTTCTGACAGCGCCTCTTATATTTGCCTGTACCTATGGTATAGGTGATGTTGCAATAGCCTATTTTAGCCAGGAAGGAAAAATAAGCAGAGCCCAGATGAGAGACATATACAGTAATTCCTTTCAGAACAGCAAGAAATACTACAGCGGCGATCTGAACGAGGCAAAGGATTCTCTTGAAAATATTAAAGAATATATAGATCCGCAGGAATATGAAAAGATAAAAAAGAGGTTGGGATGAAGTTAATTATACAGGTCGTGACACAGGCTATATGTCATTGCG
>JBEHWO010000092.1:0-18523 GCA_040217695.1 Vulcanimicrobiota bacterium
ACATAAATCTATTGATGACCTTGTTAAATCTGATTTATTGCAGGAAGGAAAGATAAAAGATTTTTATATAACACTTTCCGATATAGTTCGCCGTTATGTAGAAAGAAGATTTACTATTATGACCTTTGAAAAAACTACAGACGAGATTATTCATCAGATGAGACAGAAAGATATAACATGTGTTAATAATTTGAAGTCTCTTCTGTCTGATTTTGATCTTGTTAAATTTGCAAAGTTAATACCTTCAAATGCAGAATGTAACGGACATGTTCTTAAATCCAGAAATTTTATAGATGAAACAACTTCAAAAGAAGAGGTTTCTGACGAACAGGCGGAGGTAAAATCATGACAGCCCGTTTTGCCAGTCCTGAATATTTATTATTGTTATTAATAGTGCCTTTTCTTATATTTTACTATTTTACAAGAAGTAAAAGAGGTACTGTCAGGTATTCGAGTCTTTCCGTTTTAAAACAGATAGGCCCATCAACCTGGCAGCATGCCCGTCATTCTATGTTTGTATTACGTATGATAGCTCTTGTGCTTATTATTATAGCAATTGCAAGGCCTCAATTCGGGAGAACATATGAAGATATATTGACACAGGGTATAGATATTGAACTGGCTGTAGATGTATCGGGCAGTATGTATGCAGAAGATATAAATCCGAATAGAATTGAAGCGGCAAAACAGGTAGTCAAGGATTTTATCAGAGGAAGAGCAAACGACCATATAGGTCTGGTTGTGTTTGCAGGATATGCTTATTCTCTCTGTCCTCCCACTCTGGATTATAACATACTTTATGAATTTATAGATAAGGAAATGGAAATAGGAATGGCCGATGACGGTACTGCCATAGGCATGGGAATTGTGTCTGCTGTTAACAGATTAAAAGACAGTAAAACGAGGAGCAAAATTATAATATTGCTTACAGATGGAGAGAATAACAGGGGCCACGTCGATCCTATAACTGCTGCAAAGATTGCACAGGCACTTGGTATAAAGATTTATACCATAGGTGTCGGACAGGAGGGCGGTGCTCCCATACCTCTGGATAGCGGTATGTTCGGCAGGCAGTATGCCCGTAATCCCGATGGATCTATTATGCTTACAAAGCTTGATGAAGAGAGTTTAAGAAAGATTGCAGATATAACGGGAGGCCAATTTTTCCGTGCTACAGACGGAGAGAAATTAAGAGAAATATATAAAATAATAGGTGAAATGGAAAAAAGTGATTTTAAATCAAGGCATTATACCAGATACAGGGAACTATTTACAAACCCCGTTCTCATAGCTTTTTTCCTTATCTTACTGGAAGTATTACTTGCAAATACAAGGTTTATGAAGGTTCCGTGAGGTCGTGAGGTCGTGAGACGTGAAGAGTGAAGGGTGCATTTACGCGTCACGCGTTACGCGTTACGCGTTACGATTATAACGCATCACGAAAGCAGTTACTGTATAAGAAAGGGGAACTCTTTAATGCGCTGGGCAGCTTTTAGTTATTTTCAACTTCTGCTTTTTATACCGGTCGTTATGATTTTTTTCCTTTTTGCTTTCACCAGAAAAAGGAAAGCCCTTTATGAATTTGCCAGAAAGGGTATAATAGAAAAACTTACCTATTCTGTGAGTTTTCGCAGGCAATATATAAAGGCTTCAATCATAATCCTTGGGATGATATTTCTTATTACAGCCCTTGCGAGGCCCCAGTACGGCGTAAAGGAAGAGCTCGTTACGCAGAAAGGTATTGATATAATTCTTGCTGTAGACACATCACGCAGTATGGATGCAGAAGATATAAAACCTACCAGACTGGAGAGGGTCAAGCTTGCCATAAAAGATTTAACATCAAAACTTCAGGGTGACAGAGTTGGTATTGTAGCTTTTTCCGGCGAAGCCTTTCTTCAGTGTCCCCTTACTATAGATTATTCTGCAGTGGATATGATGGCTGATATGATAAATACAACTATTGTGCCAAAGCCCGGAACAGATATAGAGAAAGCTATACTTGTATCAAGAAAGGCTTTTAAAGCTAAAGAAAGGCAGTATAAATTACTTATAATCATGACAGACGGTGAAGAAACTGCCGGTAATGCTCTTGAAGCGGCAAAAGAAGCAGCAGATGAAGGTATTGTCGTCTATACCATCGGACTGGGCTCTCCTGAAGGTGCTCCCATACCGGTTCATGATAAATCCGGAAAAATAGTTGATGTTAAAAAAGACAGAACAGGTAAAGAAGTAATATCCAGACTGGATTCAAAATTATTAAAAGAAATAGCAAAAACTGCCGGAGGAAAGTATTTTTCCGATACAGGTTCAGGTAAAGAAGTAGAAGAAATATGCAAGCAAATACTGGCTATGGAAAAAAGAGATCTTCAATCTAACTTATATTCTAATTTTGAAGAACGTTTTCAATATCCGCTTATTGCCGGTTTTTTATTGCTTGTAGCGGAATTTCTTATTTCCGAAAGGGCAAGGCCTAAAAAGAAATGGAGCGGTCGATTTGAGTAAGAACGTGATGCGTGATGCGTGATGCGTATGTGAGACTGGAGAGTGATTATATGAAACATTTAGCTGTAATTTCTGTTATCATATTGAGTTTTTTCCTGTGTACAGGATGGACATGGGTTAATCCTTTTAAGAGTAAAGCCCAGGAAGGAAATGAACTGTATAAAACCGGTAAATATGATGAAGCTCTGAAAAAATATACGGATGCACAGGTAGAAGATCCAAATTCCGTAGCTCTTTATTATAATATGGGAAATACATTTTATCAGAAAAAAGAGTATGACAGATCCATTGAATTATATAAGAAATCTGCTGAAGGTGAGAAAGATTTAGCAGAAAATTCTCTTTATAATACAGGCAATGCATGTTTCAGAATGAATAAATTTGAAGAAGCAATAAAGTATTATATTAATGCTTTAAAAATAAACCCTGATGATCAGGATGCAAAATATAATCTGGAAATGGCAAGAAAGAAAATGAAAGAACAGCAGAACCAGGATAAACAGAATCAGGATAAACAGAATCAAGATAAACAGAATCAGGATAAACAGGGTAAACAGGACGATCAGGACAAACAGAATCAGGACAAACAGAATCAGGATAAGCAGAATCAGGATAAACAGAACCAGGATAAACAGAACCAGGATAAGCAGAATCAGGATAAGCAGAACAGTGACGATGAAAAAATATCAGAACAGGATGCCCGTATGCTGTTAAATGCTCTGGAAGAAGAAGAAAAGCAGAAGAGGAAAGATAAAAATAATAAAGAAGGGCTTTTCTTCGGGAATATAGAAAAAGACTGGTAGGTATTCAGTGAGCAGTGACCAGTGAGCAGTGACCGGTAGCAGGGTTGAACTATGAAGAAAGATAATAATCTATATAATAAATCATATGCATTTGCTATAAGAATAGTGAAAGCCTATCAATATTTAAGTGTAGAGAAAAAGGAATTTGTATTATCCAAACAGCTTTTGCGGTGTGGAACATCTATAGGAGCAAATATAGCAGAAGCAAATGGTTCAATATCAAAATCTGATTTTTCGGCTAAAATGTCCATAGCTTATAAGGAATGTTTAGAAGTTAAATACTGGCTGTCATTACTTAAAGATACAGGATTTATAGAAGAGGCGTGGTTTGAAAGTATCTTTACAGATTCAGAGGAACTGAGTAAAATACTTTTTTCGATTTTGAAATCTACAAGAATTAAAAAGAATAATAAATAGTAACTGATCATTGATAACTGGTCACTGATAACTGGTCACTGATAAAGGAAGTGTATTTATGATAAAGCATATTCTATTAATAACAGTAATCTTATTCTTATCTGTCCGGCTTCTATGTGCTCAGGATGTTTCCATTGAAGCATCTGTAGACAAAGATACAGTCCATCTGGATGAAACCTTTACTCTGACTGTGGTTTTAAGAGGCGGGGCAGAACTGAGTATGACTGCCAATATAGATATGCCGGAACTCGATGATTTTGAGATTATAAATCAGAGCAGGAATACTGTTTTTTCTATCATTCCCGGCCAGGCAGAAAGTACCCAGACTTTGCAGTATATACTTCAGCCTGTTAAAAGCGGAAAATTTGTCATAGACTCCATAGCATTTCATTCAGGCGGAAAAACGGTTAAGAGTAATCCCATACAGGTTACCGTTGAAAATACTGTAAGTCCTACAGTCTCTGTTCCTACCTATGTTCCTCCCAGATCCTATCAATTACCTGATAAATATTCTTATTACGACGATAAAGATATGTGGACAGAACAGCATGTTGATATAGAAAATCCCTATGTCAATCAGCAGGTAACCCTTACATTTAAATTTTATTACAGAGTTAATATTTCCGGTGAAGCACAGTATCAGCCTCCTGATACTACAGGTTTCAAGGTTGTGGAACTTCATAAATCCAGTATTTCATCTACTGAAACAATAAACGGTATTGACTTCAATGTGGATTGTGTAAAACTGGCCCTGTTTCCCGTATCTGCCGGAGATAAGACTGTAGGTCAGACTTTGCTGAATGTGCCTGTTGATTTTTTCGATTATAAAACGTTAAAAAGCAATAAAAGTAATGTGCATGTAAGGTCACTGCCTGCAGAGGGAAGACCTTCTTCTTTTTCGGGAGCCGTAGGTGAATTTATAATTTATGGTAAACTGGACAGAGAAGAAGTAGAAATAAATCAGCCCGTCTCTCTGGAACTCACTGTGGAAGGTTTTGGAAATGTAGATTCCATAGGTCAGCCGGTTCTTACCGGCATTAATGGTTTCAAGGTTTATCCTTCAGGCAGTGCCGCTGACTCTACCGTGAAAGATAATCTTGTTTATGGCCAGAAAAAATTTAAATATGTACTTATGCCATCCAGAGCAGGTATAATTGATATACCGGAGATTAAATATACCTATTTTAATCCCGGAGACGGAACATATGAGAATATAAAAACAAAACCTTTTAAGATTAAAGTGCTGGAAGGGAAAGGTTCTTTTTCTTCTCCCGATCAGGCAGGAGCGCAGCAGGAAATAAAGATAACAGGACAGGATATAAGTCATATAAAAACAGATGTTTCTCTGAATAATGAAAATCCTTTTCTTTATAAAAATCTTGCCTTAAGGATTTTTATATTCATACCTCCCATTGGTTTACTTATATCATTTTTTTATAAAAAACATTTAAACAGGCTTAACAGTGACCTGGGCTTTGCACGATTTACCAGAGCCTATAAAAAAGCGCGATTGAACCTTTCTAAAGCAGGAAATGAAACACCGGATAATCTTCAATTTTATTCTCTTATTTCCAGGGTAATTACGGATTATATTGCAGATAAACTCAATCTTCCGTCTGCAGGACTTACCCGGGACCATATATGTTCCATACTGGAAGAAAAGAAAATGGATAGCGATATAATAGAAGAGTTTAAAAGACTGTATGAAAAATGTGAATATGCCCGTTTCGCTCCCGCTTCTTCTTCAGAGCAGGACAGAACAACCGTATTGTCCCTTACAGAAAAGATTTTAAATGATATAGCAAAGATAATATGAAGTGCGCAACGAGTGATGTTAAACCACGCGTCACGCGTCACGAAGCAGAGGTGTAAACTGTGAATAAAAAGATTTTCTTCATACTGTTAATGATTCTCTTATGTTGCCCTTTTTGCAGTGGCAATCAGGACTGTGAAAATAAATTTAAAGAAGGAAACAGCCTGTATGAAAAAGGTGATTACACAGGAGCATTGAAATGTTATGAAGAGCTTATTAAATCGGGAGTTGTTAATTACGCTCTTTATTATAATGCAGGTAATGCTTCCTTTAAGACCGGTTCTGTCGGGAAAGCTGTTTTATATTATGAAAGAGCTCTTCGTATAGCTCCGAGAGATGAAGATATAAAACAGAGTCTGACATATATAAGGTCTGTAACAGTTGATAAACAAACAGATGAAAACAGCGGGTTTGCGTATCCTTTGTTTTCAGGATTGAACGGTATTTTATCTATTAATGAACTTACCATAATAGTTTTTGTATTATATGTTATGTTATTTCTGGGAGGTCTTGTATATATCTTTTCAGACAGATTTTCTATAAAGTTTTTTCTGAAGGTAACAGGTATTGTTATGCTATGTATCTTCTTTATTTCCTCTCTCTTTCTCTGTATCAGGATATATGAGCAGGACTGGTTGAAAAAAGGTATTATAATGGTATCTCAGGAAAAAGCCAGAAGCGGACCGGGAGAAGATTATACGGAGGTTTTCACCATTCATGAAGGCAGCAGGGTCTATTTAAGGGATACCCTTCAGGACTGGCGTAAAATTACCCTTCCGAACGGTTACAGCGGATGGATAAAAAATAAATCCGTAGAAGAAATTTAATGTAAGAAAAATAACTTCGGCAAATTATGTCAGGACTTACGCAAAAAATACAGAAAAATCAGTCATTGCGAGCGAAGCGAAGCAATCCCATCATTACAACAGAAACTGTTCCTCGCAATGACAAAATGCGTAACTCCTGTTATGTTTATTGTCCTCCCGTCACGCGTTACGCGTTACGCGTCACGATTGCATGATACCGTCTAACAAAAAAAGCCAGGACATTTAAAAATCCTGACTTTTTTTGTTTTCTCCCTGTTTCTGTTATTGATTTTCCCCTTCCAGGAACAGGTTTTTTATGGTTATATTCGTACTGGATTGCCTCATTACCTGGGCTCCTTTAATGTTATCTATTTGAATTGTTACTGCAACACTTCTGACAAATCTTTCTACATTTGTTGGAGATGTAGGAGAAGGCTGTATTGGCGCTTTGGTTGGTGTTGGTGAAGCTGCTGTTGCAGTTTGAATTGCACCCGCTGTTGCAGTTTTTCCGGGTGCTGCTGTCTCTTCTGCTGCTTTCGTTGCAGTCTGTGCCGGTCCTGCTGTTGCAGTCTTCACTGCAGCCGTTGCTGTCTTTCCCGGTGCTGCTGTTGCAGTCTTCACTGCAGCTGTTGCTGTCTGGCCCGGTGCTGCCGTCTGCTGTGCTGCTTTTGTTGCAGTCTTTGCCGGTGCTGCTGTTGCTGTCTTTACTGCAGCCGTTGCTGTCTGGCCCGGTGCTGCTGTCTGCTGTGCTGCTTTTGTTGCTGTCTTTGCCGGTCCTGCCGTTGCTGTTTTTACTGCAGCCGTTGCTGTCTTTCCAGGTGCTGCTGTTGCTGTATTTACTGCAGATGTCTGCTGTACTGCAGCTGTTGCTGTCTTTCCAGGTGCTGCCGTTGCTGTTAACTCTCCTGACGTCAAGGTCGGTGTTGCCGGAACCGGTGTGGGTAACACCGGAGTGGCTGACGGTAAGCCTTCTATTGCAAAGGCAGGTTGAATAATCTTTTCATAATTACTGGCTGTAAGAACTTCTTCTTCATTATACGGATTATAACTTCCCGGAGGAATACCTAGTTTATTACCTCTGAAATCATAGTATGTAAATTGAATACCGCTTTTTCCGATCTGTATTTTTGAGCTTTTCTTATCGGAATTCCTGTTTCCTATTAATACTTTTTCGTTCGGATTGACCCATGTGGAAACCGGACCTGTTCCCTGCTGGGCATATACTCTTCTTATAAGACAGGTATCATTGTTTGTAAGGAAATATTCAATTTTTTCAATGTTATTTGGGTCGTCGTCAATATCTCCGTAAAGAGTCATATTTGTATTACGTACTCTTCCTACTGCATCTTCTTTAGGAATACCGCAGGTAGATATACTTACACTGGAGCCGGTGGAATGGAGATCTCTCGTAATATACTCTATAGCGGTATTAAATGATTGCTGTGCTTCTGCTTTTTCAAAACTGCTTACACTGGCTTTATTTGAAAAATAGAAGAGCCCTATAACAACTGTTAACAACATTGATGAAATAAATATAGCTACTAATATTTCTACCAGTGACATAGCTCTTTTTTTTATTTTTTTGCCTGTTTTTTTCTTTCTCATTTTAATTTTATCCCCTTTCTTTAATTTTGAAAATGTTTTTTCCGCAATTAATCCTTATAAGTTCCTCATCCTCCTTTATTAAAAGTGGTTTGCTTTTGTTTCATGTATATAATTATAATTCCGAGAATAATTACTGAAAGCAAAGAAAATATAAAAAGAATGAATAAAGTATTATCATTCTTCGGGGTTATGTTATTTATATTACTGTCAGTTTTATTAACGGTATTACCTGTAACTGCTTCCCTGTCGTTGGGAGTAGACAGTAAATCCTTCATGTCGTCAGGAATATTATTTGACGTATTTTGTTTTTCGCCTTCCCTTTCTATTATAATATTGTCAGGTAATAATTCTGCCGGTAAATCTCCATTCTTTTTTATAACTATAATTTGAGCACCCGGTAATTCTTTTGGCACTGTAATTTTTTTATCAGTGAGATTTACTTTTAACGTTTCTTCACCGGCAGAAATTACCTCTCTGTGTAATGAAAACAATATTAATACTCCTGATAAAAACAGTAAAAATCTCATCATTATTCTTTCCACCTGGTTATTTCCATATGTTCAATCTGCGGTACCTGACATCCGGCTTCTGCTGTACTTTCTCCTCCTCCTACGACCCTGTCGTCATGGTTTACCATTCCTCCGAGAAGTATAGCTTCAACCCTGGTTATAAAACCTCCGTTAATATCTCCCTCTACTATTCCTGCCCATACATGATTTGTATAGGTAAGACCGTCTATTTTTTTAGCATATTTACTATTACCGCCGAGAGTTATTCCTGATAGCTGTCCCATATTGTTAACAGTTAAAGGATCGTAGTTTCCTCCCCATGTATTGTCAAGGTTAAAGGCATTATTCCATGCCGTACTGTTTGATGCAATCGAACTGTATCCTCCCGGGTATGCAGTACGCAGGCCGTCTGCTTTAGTCTTATTAAAACACACTACGTCATATAAATCCATAGTGTCGTCATATCCTCCGTCTCCGTCAAGATCTTCTCCGCTTCCCGGTATGACAGCATTTTTTTGATTGAGAGTCCAGCCAGAATAGGGGCCTGTAGGCTTTGTCCCTGAGAGTTCTACCATCGGTTGTTCCGTGCTTGGATTTATTCCTCCTGAAGGAGGAGGATTTTTTGCGTCATAAAACTCTACATCCCACTGGTTATTTGTTTCAGGATCATATTCTTGATCTACTGATGTGTCAGTATTTTTTCTTGTATTTGGAACCTTGTCAGGCCCCAGTACAGCTTCATCTGTTGCATTAAAATTTACATTCTCCTGTATAGTGCTTCCTCCCTTTTCAACTGTTATTTCACCGGGATTCAGGATAAATTTATCGAGAGCAGCCACTATTGCTCCTGCAGTATTATCTTTTGATACGTCTGTACCGCTGTATACAGGTGGTGTAACAGGATTTCCCACAACAATATTTTCTTTCGCGAAAAGTCCAACTAAATCTTTTTTGGTATTATCATCTGCAGACCCCGGTTTATTGGCATTGAGCCATGTCTTCTGAGCACCTATGACAGTTTCTAGCTCTGTTGCAGTATCTGTACTGTTGTCACCGTCTTTACCGCCGGTAAATCCTCTGAAGGTAGGAGTATCTCCTGAAGCGCCGGATAGAGTCGGCGGTCGGCTATATGAAAGGCCGTCGGGAGAATATATGTTTTGTCCGGCATAAATGGAACCGGTACCTTTTATTGTACCTTCTATCAATACATTCCCTTTAACACTGACTACTCCGTAAATTTTAATGGGGTTGGCAGGATCTGTATTCGTAACTACAAGATTGGTTTTTTCACCGGGCTGCCATGTATTGTTTCCTCCGCTTGAAGATACTACGGTATAAGAAGGTTTACCTGAATAACTGTCTGTATTATCACCGTAAACGGCATCGGAAACCTTGATATACTGTCCTGCAGTAAGCTTTCCGTCAGTGCCGTATGCAGTATCGGGATTACCTGATGCATCGAGTATGGTATCGCCTGCTTTGGCATATACATAAATTCCGTAATTCTCACCATTTGTTTCTGCCTTATCTTCGGCACTTTTAGCAGAATCTTCATAAAATCCCTGTTCTGCCAGGCTTGGCATGTCTATTGCCTTAAATTTTTCTTTTTCTTTTGAAACGGGAGGATTCCATGGCCTTGTATTATTTATTCCTGTCAGTCCTTTCGGTACGCCGTTGGCATCCGTATTTGTAAAACCTTCGGCGGCAAATATTCCGCCTTCATCCAGTTTATGTTCGGGATTAAAGTTCTTGCAGCTTTTATATCTGTCTCCTCCGGCAATTGTAATTGTGCCGTTTTCGGTAAAACAGAAACCGTTCGTTGCCAGACTTCCTCCTAAAATAGTTCCGTTTCCTACATAACTGTAGTTGTTTGTAAAATAAGAGAAATCTGCCAGTTGAGTTCCGCTTAAATAATATCTGTAATCTGCTTCAATCTTTTTTTCTATGAAATTAGTACCGCCTGCATTTGCTATAGTTTTTCCTGTTGCACAGATTGTTACTGTAACTCCGTAGGCATCAGAAGCAGAAGGTTTTACTTTTACATAAGCCTTATAAATTCCGCTGTCTTCGAGTTTTGTTTCTTTTATATAAAATTCTCCTGAACCGGGGCTTGTTTCTTCAAGTAAATATTTATTATAGGCATCATCAACCTCTGCCCTGAAAATAGCCAGTTTATTTGGCACCATACCTATATCTACAAATTTATTCCACAGCTTCTCACCTGCAGCCTGAATACCTGCGTCTGCCAGATAATAAGCCTTTTTATTCAGACCGACTCTGCTGTTCTGATTTGACAGAGTTGTGGTGGTATAGACAAGATACCATCCTAAAAGAGAAAAAAGAAACATAAAAATAAGGGTTGTCAGTAAAATACTCCCTTTTTTTGATTTTTTTAACATTTACTATCCACCTCCTGGTAGTTATTAGTTTATTTTATTCCTCTCGCCTTGTAGCCGTCCAGGACAAACTTTTTTTCTGTAGTTGATTTTTTCCCGTAAGCATTACTTTCAACCCAGTATATTGCAACTTTTATACGGAGAACGCCATCCGGGTCATTCGGGTCTTTAATAATAGGTATTTCCGACCAATATCCCGGATATGAGGTGGCACTATTCGGATCAGCGTTGAGATCAAAATTATTGTTGGGATCGCGCAGTTCCTTCATATTTCGTAAAGGTTTATAAGAATAGCCAAAACCCTTGTTTGCCATCTGTTCAAGTGTTGAATATCTTACAGATTTTACGGCTTCCATTTGAGCCTGAGCCTGCTGAACAACAAAATATCTGCTTCCTATTATGCGCAGAGTCGATATGGCTACAGGGAAAACGCCTACTACAGCCAGTAAGCCTACTCCCAGTACGGCGATAGAAATGAGAATTTCTGCCAGTGAGTAGCCTTTTGAAGGTCTTTTAAAACATCGTAAACACACATTTTCACCTCCTCAATAAAAGGACTTTTTTATTAAATCTATTTTAAGTGAAAATTTATTTATATTTATCCTATAATATTATACCGATATTTTTTATTTAGTAAATAGAAAAAATATATTTTTATTGACATTTTTTGATAATGTTTAACGGAAAATAATTTATTTTTAATGTATAATTGATTTAAATACGCCTGCTTTCATCGGAAGCGTAAATGAAAATTTGATAAAAGATTTCTTGACACATTGGTTATTCCCCTGTAAAATTTACGTGTATATTTTATTTAATATTCGCTAAATTTTATTTTTTAACTTAGGGACTGTAAGAAAATAACTCTGGCAAATTATGGTTTTTCTCCTCGCGTCACGCGTTACGCGTCACGATTGTAAATATGATAAGGTTATTTTTTTACAACCCCTTAATATCGTTAAATCTATGGATAAGGATTAAACAGTTATGATTTTTGAAAAGGGAGATTTTATTCAGAACAGGTATCAGGTAGATACAATATTATATTCCGATAATGAAGGCGTAATTTATAGCTGTAAATACAGGAAAGGCTATAAAATAGTAAAGCAGATTTTTTCTTCCGGAGGTTCCAGAACTGAAGAAAGGGATAAACTTTTTTCTGACAGATGCAGTGAATTAAAGAAATTAAACCACAGAAATCTTGTTCAGATAGATGATTTTTTTATGGAAGAGGATTCTTGTTTTGCTGTAATGGAACAAATAAAAGGGAAAACTCTTGAAGATTTGTACAGGAAGGATTATAAAGGGAAGGTTTTTCCTTCCGATGTACTTATGCAGTATGTTTTAAAGGTCTGTGACGGTTTGAAATATATGCACAGTCAGAATCCTCCTGTGTTACATGGTGCTATAGCTCCTGGGACAGTTATTACCGGAGGAGGCGGTGTTGTCAAACTGATAAATTACGGACTTGGTCATATAATCAGTCATGGATTTAATAAAGGTTTTGACGGATTTGCCGCTCCGGAACAGGAGAGCGGGAAAAAAGAAGAGATTTCTTCCGATATTTACGGAATAGCTTCTCTTATGTATTATCTGTTAAGCGGGAAAACATATGAAGCCGGCACAAAAAAGATAGAGAGTTTAATGAGTTTTAATCCGCAGGTATCGAAAAATCTGGCCGAACTCATTGCAAAATGTTTGTCTAAAAAAGTTTCTAACAGACCCGATATCGGTGATTTTTGCCGTCAACTGTCTAAATTATATCTGTCTGAAACAGTTTTAAAGGCAACAAGAGGATTTTCTATGGCTGTACCTGAAGAGGATGAAGAAGATGAAACAAGTTTTCCTGAAGAAGAGGTAATTGCTGAAGAAAAAACTATTAAAGAAGCAACTGAAATTTCTGCGGAAAAAGACGGGAAAGAAGCAGTTGAAATTTCAGTGCAGGAAAAAGATACAGAATGTTCTCCCGGTGCGGAAGATGAAGATAGTGAGAAAAAGAAAAAGAAGAAAAAAAAGAAGAAAAAAATACTTACAGGTGAGCTGAAAGAAGAAGCAAAAGAAAATCTGAAGGAAGAGGGCCGGGAAATTGAAATAAATATTGAGGAAGAAAGAGAAGAGTCAGAAATCATTATTGAGGACATAGCAGATAAAACAGAAGAGCCGGAAACAGATATAAATACAGAAGAAGTGAAACCCGAGGTTATATCAGGGGATTTTGAAAGCGATAGTAAAGAGAAGAAGAAAAAGAAAAAAAAGAAAAAAAAGAAGGAAGTTTTTTCCGATGAAATAGAAGAGATAAAGGAAGATTTTGATGAAATTGCCACAGATTTTGAAGAGCAGGAAGAAGAAACTGCTGATGAAGTTTCGGAAATAATCGATGCGGAAACTGAAAGTCCGGAGAAGAAAGATAGTAAACCTTCCCTTAAAACAAGTGCTTTATCCATGCATCTTTTATCTGCTATAAAACAGAAAGAAGAAGAATCTGAAGAAGAAACTGAAGCTGTGGAAGAAGTTGCAGGAAAAGCGGAGGAAGAAATAAAAGAAGAAGCAAAAGAAGCAATAAAAGAAGAAATAAATAAAAGTGCCGGTGTTACTCCTGAACAGACAGGCAAGGATGGTAAAAAACTTACCCGTAAGTCCAGTATAGCTGATTTTCTCAGGAGTAAAACAGGACTTACGGAAGAAGAATATGAAGTGAATAAAGATTTAGTAATGAAAGGGAGAAGAAAATCCGGTCTGTCGGAAGAATTTCTTGCTTCATTAAAAGCTACATCCGCCACTTCTTCTATAAGAACCGGAGGAGATGCCATAAAAGATGTAGCCTTTCCTCTGTATAAAAAACCTTCTTCTGAACCTCCTTTCGGAGTTTATGAAGAGGTGGATATGCTTAAAAATAACAGATATGAGGTGAGAGAATTACTTCATAAAGATTGTTACGGAGGTATATATATAGTTCAGGACTATGATGAACATGATGACGAGAAATCTACAAAGATATTAAAAGATATTCAATATAAAGGAACCGGGCCGGATATAATAAAAAATCTTATAGACAGGTTTCGGAATGTATGTGAGAAACTTACTAAATTAAGCCATACAGGTCTGACCGGGATAGAAGATTATTTTTATACACAGACAGATGACGGTGCGGGAGTACGTTTTTCTTTAATTATGGAACATATTGAAGGTATGTCCTTTAATGAAGTAGCGAAAACCTATTATACTGAAGATGCAAAGAGTCAGATGGCTGCAAAAACAGTGTTCGGTGTAATAAGCAAGGTTTATTCTGCTCTGGAATATTTACATAATAACGGAGTGGTTTATGGCGATATACGTCCTTCCAATCTTATACTTACATCCGACGGAAATATAAAATTTTTAAATTATGGCCTGTCGAATATATTTTATGGTATAACCGATGAAGTATATCCCTTTAAAGGAGTCTACGGGTATGTGTCTCCCGAGTTACGATGTCTTCCTGAAGCCGATTTTAAATCTGATATATTTTCCCTGGGAGCTGTAATGTACTTTATGCTTACAGGCAGCAATCCCGAGGAAATATCTTATAAATTTCAGCCAGTCAGAAAATTTAATCCTTTCCTTTCGCTGCAGGTAGAGAGGTTTGTTCAGTCTCTGCTAAGCTATACACCATCGAACAGGCCTGAAATAGGTCAGATAATAAGGGTAATGGATAGTATTAATTTCTTTGAAGTGGTAAAGGAGAAACCGTCAAAAACCGACACAGGTATATTGAAGGCTCCGGAAAAGGATGTTTCCAGAGAGATTCATAAACCTGCCGGACTGGATCAGGTAAAGAGTAATATTTCTGTATTTTCTGAGACTGTTAAGAAGATTCCTGTACAGCTTGCTTTAATTGCTTCCGGCATAGTGTTCGCCATTATATTTATGATTGTGTGGACAGTGGGGTATATACATAGTAAAAGTAATTTTTCGGATTTTTTATATGTCTTTTCTTCTGAAACAAAAGAACTTGTAGCTCTGGATCAGGATAGCGGTAAAATCTGCAAAAAACTGCAGCTTGGAGAATGCAGAAGTTCTATAGCATTTTCCTTAACCAGAAAGGAATTATATATTTTAAGTTCTGTCGGAAGAATTTTTGTTATAGATTTACCTGAATTTAAAATAAAGAAAGATATTTTAGTTGATAGTACACCTTATGATATTGCCATTTTAAATGACGATAAAACACTCTGTGTTACCAGTCCTGCTTCATCGGAACTGTCTTTATACTCCATTGAAGAAAGAAAAAAACTTGCAGGGTTTGTTGTTGGAAAATTTCCTACAGATCTATTGTTATTACCGAAAGAAAATAAGTTAATTGTATCAGATTTCAAAGAAAATAAAGTTTACGGAGTGGATATTAACAGTAATAAAATATTATTTGATACAGATACCGGACAGGGGCCAAGAAATATGTTATATATTCCTGACAGAGATATAGTTTATATAACAAACTGGATGTCAAATGATATTTCCGTTATACATGTTCCTACCAGTAAACTGGCCTATACTATTTCTGTCGGTATTAATCCCAGTTCAATAGCTGTTTCTCCCGATTATAAAAAGGTTTATGTGACAAATCAGAAATCGAACAGTCTTTCTGTTATAGATGTGGACACTCATAAAGTGACCAATGAAATAAAGGTTGACGGAGAACCTACTGTAATACTGGCAGATAGCAAGTATTTATATGTAGGACTTAAAAAATCAGGTAATAATAAAGTAGCTCTGTTGAACAGATTGACCTTTGCCCTGGAGAAAGATATAAGTCTTACCGGCTTTCCTATAACTCTTCTTCTAATTAATAAGTAGAAAATTGATAAAAGATTCCTTGACACTTTGGTTATTCCCCTGTAAAATTTATATATATTTTATCCCCGTTGTTAAAATTTATTTATAAGGACAGGATGTTTATGATTTTTGAAAAGGGAGATTTTATTCAAAATAAATATCAGGTTGATACAATATTATATTCCGATAATGAAGGTGTTATTTATAACTGTAAATACAGAAAGGGCTATAAAATAATAAAGCAGATTTTTTGTGAAGCCAGTAAAAGGTCAGAAGAACTGGATAAATGTTTCTCTGACAGGGGGAGTGAATTAAAGAAATTAAATCACAGAAATCTTGTTCAGATAGAGGATTTTTTTATAGAAGAAGGCTCTTATTTTGCTGTAATGGAGTACATAAAAGGAAAAAACCTTGAAGAAATATACAGACATGATTATAAAGGCAGACTTTTCCCTTCTGATATACTGATGCAGTATATTTTAAAAGTCTGTGACGGTTTGAAATATATGCACAGTCAGAAGCCTCCCGTGTTACATGGTGCTATAGCTCCGGGGACAGTTCTTATCGGAGGAGGCGGAGTTGTTAAACTGATAAATTACGGACTTGGTCATACAGTCAGATATGGATTTAATAAAGGTTTTGACGGATTTTCTGCTCCTGAACAGACAGGTGGAAAAAAAGATGATATAGCTTCTGATATTTATAGTATAGCCTCTCTTATGTATTATTTATTAAGCGGAAAAAAATATGAGGCAGGGACAAAGAAGATAGAGACTTTAATGAGTTTTAATCCGCAGGTGTCGAAAAATCTGGCAGAACTCATCGCAAAGTGTCTCTCCAAAAAAATTTCTAACAGACCTGATATAGGTGATTTTTCCCGTCAGTTATCAAAATTATATCTTTCCGAAACAGTATTAAAAGCAACAAGGGGATTTTCTACGACTTTACCTGAAGAGGAAGAAGATGATGAAATAAATCCTGCTGAAGAAGAACCTTCCGTTGAAGTAGAGAAAAGCAGGAAAGAAATATCCGAAGTTCCCGGTACCATAGAAAAAAATAAGAAAGAAATATCTGAAATTTCTAATGGAGAAAAAGATGTAAAAATAGATTCTGCTGCCGAGGCAGTAGAGGAAGATATGGAAAAGAAAAAAAAGAAAAAATTTATTAGTGATGAATTGAAAGATATTTCAGACAAAGAATCCGGTCAGATAGATATGGGAGAAGAAAAAGAAGATACAGAAAGCATAGACATATCAGATAAAGAATCAGAAATGGAGTTAAAACCGGAATACACAAACCCTGAGCCTCTGACGGAAAGTTCGGAAAGTGACAGTAAAGAAAAGAAGAAGAAAAAGAAAAAGAAAAAAAAGGAATTTATTTCTTCAACAGAAGAAATGAAGGAAGATGTTGATGAAATTACCGGGGAGTATGGAGAAGATGAAACATTTATCGAAGAAGAGATTGCAGATGAAGTTTTAGAAAAAATAGAAGAAGAAACTCCTGATATAAAGGAGCGTAAAACTTCACGCAAGACAAGTGCTTTATCCATGCAGCTTTTGTCTGTTATCAAACAGAAGGAAGAAGAGACTGAAGATGGTGAAGAAGTCAGAGAAGAAGATGATATGGAGATAGAAGAGGAAGCAAAAGAAGAAATAAAAGAAGAAACAAAAGTAGATAGTAAAGTTGCTCCTCCACAGACAGGTAAAGATGGCAAAAAACTTACCCGTAAATCCAGTATAGCTGATTTTCTCAGGAGTAAAACAGGACTTACGGAAGAAGAATATGAAGTAAATAAAGATTTAGTACTGAAAGGGAGAAGAAAATCCGGTCTTTCGGAAGAATTTCTTGCTTCATTAAAAGCTACATCCGGTTCTTCAATAAAACCTGCAGGAGATGCCATAAAAGATGTAATTTTTCCTCTATATAATAAACCTTCTGCAGAAC
Organism: Vulcanimicrobiota bacterium; assembly: GCA_040217695.1. GTDB lineage: Bacteria > Vulcanimicrobiota > SpSt-956 > SpSt-956 > JAKJGF01 > CALARM01. The sequence continues at coordinate 17,611 of JBEHWO010000092.1, forward strand.
CTCCTTATGGAATTTATGAAGAGGTGGATATGCTTAAAAATAACAGATATGAAATAAGAGAATTACTTCAAAAAGACTGTTACGGAGGCATATATATAGTTCAGGATTATGATGAACAGGATGACGAAAAATCTACGAAGATATTAAAGGATATTCAATATAAAGGAACCGGTCCTGAAAAAATAAAATCTCTTATAGATAAGTTTCAGAATCTATGCGAAAAACTCACTAAATTAAGTCATGCCGGTCTGGTAAAGATAGAAGATTATTTTTATACACAGGTAGATAACGGTGCAGGAGTGCGTTTTTCTGTGATTATGGAATATATTGAAGGGATGTCTTTCAATGAAGTGGCCAGAACCTATTACACTGAAGACGCGAAGAGCCAGATGCCTGCAAAAACAGTATTCGGTGTTATAAGCAAGGTTTATTCTACTCTGTAATATTTGCATAATAACGGAGTAGTCTGTGGTGATATACGTCCTTCCAATCTTATACTTACATCTGACGGAAATATAAAATTTTTGAATTACGGACTGGCCAATATATTTTATGGTCTCACAGATGACGTGTATCCCTTTAAAGGAGTTTACGGATATGTAGCCCCGGAGTTGAGATGCCTTCCTGACGGTGATTTTAAATCCGATATATTTTCCCTGGGTGCCGTAATGTATTTTATGCTGACAGGAAGTAATCCGGAGGAAATCTCTTATAAATTTCAGCCAATCAGAAAACTTAACCCCTTCCTTTCACTTCAGGTAGAAAGGTTTATTCAGTCTTTTTTGAGTTATACTCCTTCGAACAGACCTGAAATAGGTCAGATAATAAGGGTAATGGACAGTATTAATTTCTTTGAAGTGGCAAAGTCCGAAGAAAAGGATAAAAAGGCTGAAGGTGAAACAAAAGAGAAGAG
>JBEHWO010000093.1:0-18499 GCA_040217695.1 Vulcanimicrobiota bacterium
GGAAAGAACTCATTCCTGGATAAATCGTTTCAGAAGATTACTTATAAGATGGGAAAAGAAGGTCGAAAATTATATAGGTATGTTACATTTTGCCTGTGCTTGGATTTCCTTTAAGGCGGCAGGACTTTTCGGATAGGCTCTAAATCCTTTTTACCTGACAGAGGCGGCCCTGTTACCTTTGCGCCATAACACTCCAGTATATGCCGTTCTTTTTCACTTACCTGCGAGTCGCAATGAAGGTCCGACATATTTACGGAATTTACATAGAGCCCGGGATAATATGTACCTGTAAACGTAGACAGCCCTGTAATGGCATCCAACTCCCTTATCGTATCATAACCTGAAACAACAAGCAACTTTTTCCCGTCGAGACTGTATCTTATAAAGTTAACCCATTCAATTCTCTGACTGTCAATTTCATATACATTAAAAGGTTTTTTTTCATTTCTCCTCCATTCCAGAATCTTATCAAAACAGCCTGCGGCAAATTTATTTCCATCCGGGCTGTAACAGACAAATTTAAATTCCTCTATACCGGGCCCTCTGTATGTGCCGATACACTTTCCTGTTTCAACATCCCATTCGGTAATTTCTCTCATAGCAGACGAAAGAATTCTTTTTCCGTCAGGACTGTAGGTAATGGAAACAACCCGTGCACCGTGGTGACTGTAAACCCTGATACACTCTCCGGTGAAAATATCCCATTCCTTAATGGTTCTGTCTTCACATTCGGAGACAATTTTCCTGCAGTCAGGACTCGGAGCAGCAGTACATTTTACCGGCCACGAGTGGCCTTCATAGGATCTTATGGTTTTGCCGACAGGAATATTACATTTAACGGTTTTTCCTTTTACGGAAACAGAAACAACAGATGCTTCGTCTTCACCGTAACAGATTTCATCAACAGCTTCACTTCTGTACCATCCTGTGCTTTTCCCTGTAAGAATATTCCATCTTCTTGCCATATTATCTTTATGTATGGAAATGATTTCAGAGCAATCGTAGTTATAATGAAGAGAATTTATAACAGGGAAAGCGTATTGAAAAATCTTTACACATTCTCCTGTCAATATATCCCATATCCTTATAGTTCCGTCATTACTTCCGGAAAGGATCTTTTTTCCGTCAGGCGTGTAAAGAGCAGATAGGACAGTTTTTTTATGTCCTTCATAAATAGCCAGACACTCTCCCGTTTTTATATCCCATTCTCTTACAGTCCTGTCAGCGGCTGCCGAAAGAATTTTTTTTCCGTCAGGGCTTAATTTTATGGAATGAATCTGACCGGTATGGCCTTTATATTCCTTAAAATAATTTCCTGTTTTTATATCTGCTTCTATTATTATATTATCTATAAAGGTTCTGTAAATTCTCATAGCCGTCTCATCAGGGTCTTCCACAAGGTTCTCCCGGGACTGATCTTCATGATGACTTATAAAAAAGACTGTATCGGCTTCATTGCCGTAAATAACTTTACTTCCCGCATTTTTTTCACAGATAACAGTGAAAATACCTGTTTCCACATCCCATTCTTTGATTTTGCGGTTACCGCATGATAAAATTTTTCTCCCGTCATTTCTGTAGACTGCTCCCGACACGGACATATCCGCAAAAGTTCTCACGAAACTGCCATTACGCCATTCCGTTATTGTCCCGGAAAACATCTCAAGAGAAAGAATACTTTTACTATCAGGACCGAAGGTTATGGAAGAAAAACCGGCACCGCTGCAGTTATATTCATATGTTCTTATAAGCTCACCCGTTAAACAATCGAATTCTGAAATATTTTCTGAAGAGGCACATGCTACTTTATTTCCGTCAGGACTGTAACAAAGGGACATAATTATACCAGTGTCGGAAGAGTATTTCCTTACAATATGTCCCGTAAAAAGATTGAATTCTTCCAGTGGCCCGGCAGTAAGAAGTCTTTCTCCGTCAGGACTTATATCAAAATTCCTGGGATTGGGGCAATGACAGAAAAAATTCTGAAGTTTCAATCTACTTCCTCTTAAATCGGCACCTTTATTCACCCCTTCTCCATGTCCGAGAATTACGTTATTAAATACAATCTGCCGCAGATCCAGAAAAGAAAGATCCGTATCGGACAGATCGACCCTCTTATCTTTTAAAATTTCTATTATATTTATTATTCTGTAATCGGAAGAAGGTATTTCTCTGTGTCTGAGAAGATCAAGAGCATAATCAAGACAGGTTTCTTTCCATTCACCTTTCCCATAAATATTTTCAATTACCGGTCTTCTTCTTGCTTCTCCCGTAAGGTCTCCTATCATATGTCTCAAATGTATTTCAAAAGGCCTTTTTGAAAGTTCAGGGAAACTATTATCTGAAAGAACAATTCCTTCTTTAATTTTGTTTATTATGTACACAGAAGCAAAATAATCTCTGAAATCCTGGTGAAGAAAAGAATAGGCCACACCTGCTTTACCTGTAAGCAAACAGTATTTTTCTCTGAGCAATTTTATAATTTTTATAATGTTCTGCCTCCCGGCAGGTTCAAGCTGTTCCCTCACTCTTTCAGTCATGTCATACTCAACGGAAGGATGGAGATCCAAAAATCTGCCGGAAGAGTAAATACTCAGTTCGTCTTTTATAATATCTACAAAATCCCTGTGGGATAATTCAAAAGAACCGGATTTTTCCATTTCATAGCCTGTTCTGGGAAGAAGATATTTAAGATAAAGGCGGTTTAATAATCTATCTTCGGGAAGTATTATGTCTCTGTCGAATCTCAAAAGAGATGCAGTAATGAAATTATGGATAATTTCTCCTTTACAACAGGGAGATTCTATGAAATCATAATCCTCTCCGGAAGCAGATGTGAAAGCCCTATCAAGATTACAGTAAAGTGAAAGCATCATGGGGTTCTTCAGAATGGACAGACCGGCTATTGTCTCATAATCCATGTTATGAGAAATTATAAAATCCTCTATCTGCCTTTCTTTCAGAGCATTGAGAGAAAAAACAGTAAAATCGTGCCAGTTGAAATTATTTCTCATGTCATAACGGGAAGAAATTATTATCTGTATACCCTTTAAGGGCCTTAAATCATTGAGACAGAGCAGCAAATCAGTCTTATCTGATGTAATTTCATTGAATCCGTCCAGGAGTAATATCAATGAAGGTTTATTTTCTGGCTTCCTGTAATATTCGTAAAAATATAAAATATTTTCTTCCGAAGGGATAATATCAAGGTAATCCCGGCATATAAAATGCCATATAAAATCCTTTTTCTCTCCATGATTGCAGGATTCAAGACGAATAAATACAGGCACGGGGCCTGCATCGTCACAGAGCAAATATTCCCAGAGTTTTAATAAAGAAGTGGTTTTACCCGCTCCTCCTTCACCCGTAAGAAGAACATGGCGGCTTTCATGACCCTTCCATAAAGACTTTATTCCGTTTAACAGAGAAACTTCTTTATGGTTTCCGGAATTTATGGAAGGCAGTATTTCCTCTGAAATATTCAGACCGGGGTAAAATTCAGGATAAACAAGATCATATATTTTACGGGAAAGAAATACATTCAACGTTTTTTCTATCATAAAGACCTCCTGAATACCAGGTACCGCTCCAGATAGATAAGTGACTATGTTATCTGTTGCGGTAATAAGAATACCTTTTACGTCAATTCATGTCAAGAAAAAATATTCGAGAAATTTTTCACGATAATATTGACATTCAGGCAAAAGAGTAATATAATGAAATCGTGAAAAATTTCTCGATAAAAAATTCACGATATATTCACGAAAGGAGGAGTTTCTATGGAAGAAAACATTAAAGAAGTATCTCTGCCGACAATGAAAAGACTCCCCTATTATTATCAATATCTGAAAAGGCTTCAGGGACAGGGGCGAGAAGTCGTGTCATGCAGTAACCTGGCAGAAGGACTCAACGTAGATGCCACGCAGGTCAGAAAGGATCTGTCCGTTACAGGTGTAAAAGGTAGCCCGAAGATAGGATATCCTGTATCATCAACCATTACTGCCATAGAAAAATTTATGAACTGGGATAATATGACCGATGCTTTTCTTGTCGGCGCCGGTAATCTCGGCAGAGCAATTCTTTCCTACGAAGGGTTTAAACAGTACGGATTAAAGATTGTAGCAGCTTTTGATATAGATGAAAAAAAGACAGGTCACGAAATTAACGGAATAAAAATATTACATCTTGAAAAACTCAAATCCCTTGCACAGAGAATGCATATACATCTGGGTGTAATTACTGTGCCGGCAGAACAGGCACAGTCCGTAGCGGACCTTATGGTATCGGGAGGTATAAAGGCCATATGGAATTTCGCCCCCATCAATCTGGACCTGCCGGAATCCATTATAGTACAGAATGAAAATCTTGCCTGCGGTCTGGGTATACTTACGAGAGAAGTTAACAGAATTCAGATAGCGTGACGCGTAACGCGTGACGCGTGACGGGAATAAAACCTTTGATTATGTGCTTATGGCCGGGTCAATAGAAGAGACAATAAAATCCCCTCTCTAAAAAATTCAAAGAACTGTGTAAAAACGTCAGAAATAATAAAATCCCCCTCTAAAAAATTTAAAGGACGGTGTGAAAAATGGTAGAAGCAATAAAATCTCCTTCAAGAAAATTTGAAATTCTCTGTAAAATACTGGACAGTTATTCAAGGGACCCTGTCAGACTCATACCGATACTTCAGGCAGTTCAGGAAGAATATCGTTATCTTCCTGAAGAGGTAATGACTTATATAGCAACATCTCTTGATATTCCGCCTTCAAGGGTTTACGGTGTAGCCACATTTTATTCCCATTTTGCTCTGGAACCGAAAGGTAAATATGTAATAAAACTGTGTGACGGTACTGCATGTCATGTAAAAAAATCCACATCCATACTCGAAGCACTTTATAAAAAACTGGGAGTAGATGAGAAACACAGAACGACACCTGATATGCTCTTTACGGTAGAGACTGTATCCTGTCTGGGAGCGTGCGGACTTGCTCCCGTAGTAGTCGTAAATGACGATGTACACGGACAGATGACTCCTGAAAAAACCATTTCAATCATAGACGAAATAATTAAAAATTCGTAATTATTATGAGGAGTGTAACGCGTCACGTGTTACGCGTTACCTGTCACGATATTTATAAAGGAGTGTAAAAAATGAATACACTTTTGGAAACAATAGAAAAAGATTACAGAAAAAAATCGGAAAACATACAGAAAAGGGTTATCGTATGTGCCGGTACAGGCTGTGTGGCAAACGGAGCGCTTAAAGTATATCAGGCTTTTATAGATAATCTGAAAAAGGAAAATCTTGATGTAATAACAGAACTTAAAGAAGAAACTGACGGAAAATCCATTCTCGTATCACACAGCGGATGTCAGGGCTTCTGTCAGATGGGCCCTCTGGTCACAATAGAACCGGAAGGTCTATTCTATACCAGGGTAAAACCGGAACATGTAACGGACATAATAAATCATACCCTGAAAAACGGAGAGGTCATAGAAAGCCTCCTCTATGAAGATCCTTCTACGGGGAAGCACTGTAACAGGACTTCCGATATTCCTTTTTACAGAAGGCAGAACAGATTTGTTCTCAAAATGTGCGGACTCATTGATCCGGAAGATATAAAGGAATATATTGCAAACGGAGGTTATGAAGGAGCAAAAAAGGCATGGACAGAGATGTCTCGCGAAGCAATCTGTGAAGAAATACTTTACTCCGGGCTGAGAGGCCGGGGAGGCGGTGGATTTCCCACAGGAAAAAAATGGAACCTCACAAGAGTGGAAGCGGGAGAAAAAAAATATGTTATCTGTAACGGTGACGAAGGAGACCCGGGAGCTTTTATGGACAGAAGCGTTATGGAAGGCAATCCACACAGCGTAATAGAAGGTCTTATGATTGCGGCCCGTGCCACAGGTGCCGATGAAGCATATATCTATGTAAGAGCTGAATATCCTCTTGCAGTAAAAAGATTGAAAAAAGCAGTTTCTCAGGCTGAAGAGATGGGAATCCTGGGAGAAAATATTTTCGGTACAGGTAAAAAACTTGCCTGTCATGTAATGGAAGGGGCAGGTGCCTTTGTATGCGGAGAAGAAACTGCTCTTATGGCTTCCATAGAAGGCAAGAGAGGTATGCCTTCACCGAAACCTCCTTTCCCTGCAACAAAAGGACTACACGGTAAGCCCACAGTCATAAACAATGTGGAAACCCTTGCCACAGTGCCACTTATAATAAATAAAGGTTCCAGATTTTTCAGATCTCTCGGTACAGAAGGTTCTCCCGGGACAAAAACCTTTGCCCTTACGGGACATGTGGCAAATACAGGTCTCATAGAAGTTCCTTTCGGGACGACTTTGAGGGAAATCGTCTATAACATAGGTGAAGGTGTTACAGATGACGAAGGACATATTACAGGTAAAGGTTTTAAAGCGGTGCAGATAGGAGGCCCGTCGGGAGGATGTCTTACAGAAGAACATCTCGACCTTCCGATGGATTTCGACTCACTTCTATCGATAGGCGCAATGGTAGGCTCAGGCGGTCTTGTAGTAATGAACAAAGAAACATGTATGGTGAGTGTGGCAAGGTTTTTCATGCAGTTTACCCAGAATGAATCGTGCGGCAAATGTGTTCTCTGCAGGGAAGGTACGAAGCAGATGCTTTCACTCCTTGATGACATAATAGAAGGAAGGGCTACGGGAGAAACGCTGGATCTACTGGAAGAACTTGCTCTCGTAGTAAAAAAAGGCTCTCTCTGCGGCCTGGGAAAAACTGCCCCCAATCCCGTATTATCTACATTAAAATATTTCCGTGCAGAATATGATGCCCATGTATTTCAAAAAAGGTGTCCTGCCGGGAGATGCAAGGCTTTATTGAAGGTAGAAATAGATCCCGATAAATGTAAAGGATGCGGACTCTGTGCAAAGAAATGCCCTGTCAGCGCCATTTCTGGCACAGTAAGAAAACCTTTTACGATAGACAGCAATCTGTGTATAAAATGCGGAGTATGCGGACAGGTGTGTAAATTCAAGGCAGTGAAAGGAATTTAGGACGTGACGCGTGACGCGTGAGGCGTAAAAAGTGAAAAGTGAAAAGTGAAAGATAAACATTACGTTGTACATATAATAACCTGGTCACTGGTCACTGGTCACTGGTCACTGGTCACTGAAAATTACGGAGGTGTCATAAAAAAATGAAAAATTATATAACAGTAGACGGAAAAGATATTCCTATAGAAGGAGAGAAAAATCTCCTTGAAGTCATAAGAAAAGCAGGTATAGACATACCTACATTCTGCTATCATTCGGAACTCAGCGTTTACGGAGCGTGCAGACTCTGTTTTGTACAGGTGGAAGGGAGAGGTATTGTGCCATCGTGCTCCACTCCTCCCGAAGGGGGAATGAAAATAAAAACCTCTACGGAAGAAATAAGACAGATGAGAAGAATAGCAGTGGAACTGCTTCTTGCAAATCATGAACAGTCATGCCCTACATGTGAAAAAAGTTCTTCCTGTCAGTTACAGAGCCTTGCCAGAAGACTCGGGGTAAACAAAGTAAGATTTAAATCTACTATGAAACATAAGGAAATAGACATGTCAAATCCTTCCATAGTAAGGGATGTGAATAAATGTATCCTCTGCGGTGACTGTGTAAGAATGTGTTCCGAAATACAGGGTATAGGAGCAATTGATTTTGCCAACAGAGGGAGTGAGGTAATGGTTCTGCCGGCTTTCGGCAAATCCCTGGGACAGGTGGAATGTGTTTACTGCGGTCAGTGTGCATCCGTATGTCCTACAGGAGCACTTACAATAAAATCAGAAAAAAGGGAAGTATGGAAAGCTCTCGATAACCCTTCGAAAAAAGTAGTGGCACAGATTGCCCCGGCAGTAAGGGTTGCTCTCGGAGAATATTTCGGACTTGAAGCAGGGGTTATAACTACGGGACAGATAGCGGCAGCACTGAAACACATGGGATTTGCCCGTGTTTATGACACATCCTTTGCGGCAGACCTGACTGTAATAGAAGAATCGACAGAATTTATAAAAAGAGAAGAAAAGGGCGACAAACTCCCCCAGTTTACTTCATGCTGTCCTGCATGGGTAAAATTCGCAGAACAGTATTATCCCGAGCTGCTGACCAATCTATCCAGTTGCCGTTCTCCGCAGCAGATGTTCGGCTCCCTTGCAAAAGAAATTTTGCCTGACGAACTGTCAGCAGAGAAAGAAAATATAGTAGTAGTATCTTTTATGCCATGCAGTGCAAAAAAATTCGAAGCAAGAAGAGAGGAATTTCAAAAAAATGGCATAAAAGATGTAGATTATGTTATTACGACACAGGAACTGGGACAGATGATAGAAGAATCCGGTCTGGATTTCAAATCTCTCCAGCCTGAATCACTTGATATGCCAATGGGATTTAAAACAGGTGCAGGAGTAATATTCGGAAATTCCGGCGGAGTAAGTGAAGCTGTGCTCCGTTATGTAGCGGAAAAACTGGGAGGAGTAAAACTGGACAGAGTGGATTTTTATGAAGTCCGCGGTGAAGAAGGACTCAGAGAAGCGAATATAAAAATAGGAGATAAAACAGTAAAACTTGCAGTCATATCAGGTTTAAAAAATGCCAGAACCATTATAGGAAAAATAAAAGAAGGACTCTGTTATTATGATCTCATAGAGGTAATGGCATGTCCCGGAGGCTGTATAGGAGGAGCAGGCCAGCCTGTAAGCCGCGATATTCATGCAAAGAAGAAAAGAACAAAATCCATTTATGATGCGGATAAAATGCTGGAACTTCATAAATCACAGGAAAATCCATATATTAAAGAATGTTATGACAGGGTACTTGAAGAAGCAGGAAGCAGTAAAGCCCACAGTCTTCTCCATACATGTTATCACAGCCGTAAAAGGATTGCAGAAGAATCCATTCCTCTCATTGCAGAGACAGAAAACACCATGGTAGAAGTAAAGGTATGTCTCGGCACAGGGTGTTATCTCAGAGGAGCACAGGATTTAATCTATAAACTTGCCGGCTATATAGAAGACCATGATCTTTTAACAACTGTAGATCTGAAAGGAACCTTCTGTTTTGAATCCTGTGACAGAGGCCCTGTTGTCAGTATCGGAGATACTGTCGTAGAACACTGCAATTTCAAAGAGGCATGCAGTGTAATGGAAGAAAAGTTAAAGAGTATGGCAGTGGCAGTGAACAGTGAGCAGTGAACAGTGAACAGTGAACAGTGAAGGGATACCTCACCCGTCACGCGTTACGCGTCACGATTATAGTAGGGGCGACCCCCTGTGGTCGCCCGGTACCGGTGAAAACACGCATTACGCATCACGCATCACGACCCACCCGTCACGCGTTACGCGTTACGCGTCACGACTCATTCCACCGGTGACAAACAAAAGAAGGGAGAAAAACACACAATGCTCCAGAAACAGGGACAGGTTATATATACGAACAAAGCGGCATGCCAGGACTGTTACAGATGTGTCAGAGTATGTCCCGTAAAAGCCATTCAGATGCAGAAAGGACAGGCTTTTGTTGTGGAAGAAAGATGTATTTCCTGCGGCACATGTGTAAGGGAATGCCCGCAGGGGGCAAAATCCTTCAGAAATGATATAGAAAAAACGATAGCTTTACTTGCAAACAATAAAGTAGCTGCAAGTATTGCTCCTTCTTTCGTATCACTCTTCGGAGAATGGGAAAGGGCATGTCTCCCTTCTGCCCTGAGAAAACTCGGATTCTCTTATGTGGCAGAAACAGCTGCAGGAGCCTATTATGTTGCAAAAAAAACAGGGGAAATAGCACAGAAAAATAAAAGTCATCCCCATATATGCACTGCCTGTCCCGCACTTGTAAGTTATGTGGAAAAATACATGCCTGAACTGATAGACCTGCTTGTTCCCGTAATGTCTCCCATGGTAGCACACGGGAAATATATTAAAGGAAAACTCGGCTCCGATACAAAAGTAATTTTCATAGGCCCCTGTACGGCAAAAAAAGCAGAAGCAGACAGAGAGGAAAACAGACAATATATAGACTGCGTTCTTACCTTTACGGAACTCTTCGAATGGTTTTCAAGAGAAGAAATAAATCTGGAACGATGCGAGGAAAGCAATTTTAATGAGGAACCACACGGAGAGAGCAGATATTTTCCTCTTGCAGGAGGTCTGGCAAAGACCGCAGCCATGAGTAACGATATACTGGATATAAATTTCCTCCCTTTAAGCGGCTTTGATGAAATAAAAGAAGCTTTGGAGAATATTTCCCCCGATTCAATGACTCTCATAGAACCTCTTTTCTGTCATCAGGGATGTATAAACGGGCCCGGCATACCGAAAGAAAAGAATATTTTTCAGAGAAGACTCGATGTATTACATTATGCGGAAAAAAATAAAGGCACTGTCGCCGGAGACGAGTCAATATCTGATCTAGAAATATCCTTTCACTGTGAGGAAATCTCTGAGAAAAAGGAAATCACGGAAGAAGAAATAAGAAAGGTTCTGGAAAAAACCGGAAAAACAGGGGAAGAAAATCAGTTAAACTGCGGCGCCTGCGGTTACCCGACCTGCAGAGATAAAGCAATAGCAGTCATACAGGGTATGGCAGAGCCGGAAATGTGTATCCCCTATATGAGACGCCTTGCAGAACAGAGAAGCGATAAAATCATAGAAACAAGTCCCAATGGTATAGTCATACTGGATGATAAATTGAATATTATAAGCATGAATGCTGCATTTAGGCAGCTCTTTATGTGCACTGAAAGCATTTACGGGAAAAGAATATCCTATCTTATAGATCCTGAACCATTTGAAAAACTTGCCTCAGGGGAAGAAAATTTCATAAAAACCACTGTAAAACATGAAGCATATAATATTGTCTGTCATGAAATGTTCTATAAACTGGAACAGGAAAGACAGTTTGTAGGTATCTTTGTAAACATTACCACTACAAAAGACAGTCAGGAAAAATTAAAAAACCTGAGAGCAGAAACAATAAAGCAGTCCAGAGAACTTCTGGAGCATCAGATAAACATGGCACAGGAACTGGCAAAATTCCTGGGTGAAAGTACGGCAAGAGGTGAAGAACTGGTGCAGAATCTGGTACGCCTTGCAGAGGAAAAGGAGGAGCATAAAAAGGACAGATGGTTAAAGGATATGTACATGTAGAAATAACAACCGAACAGAGTCCCAAAAAACCCGGCACACCCTGCGGAGATGTCTTACTATATGACAGAACCACTTCTGCTACTACAATAATCCTGAGCGACGGCCTGGGTTCCGGCATAAAAGCCTCTATAGCTGCAACAATATGTGCATCCCGCCTTCTGGAATTGCTAAGAAGGGGTTTTTCTTTGAGAAGTGCCGTCACAAATATTATTAAAACCATGAATAAAGCAAAAGACAAAAATCTTCCCTATGCAGTATTTACAGTTATCAGGATCTTAAATGACGGAGAAGCAACTGTAATGACCTACGAAATGCCGCCGCCTCTGTTCATTGCCGGAAGAATTGCAAATATACTGAAACAGAGAAAGATCATTATAGACACTGAAATAGCGGGAGAAGCAAACTGCTACGTAGAACCGGGAGATGGCATAATAGTTGTCAGCGATGGAATTACTATGGCAGGCATTGGATTGAGCATAAAAAGGGGATGGCAGATAGAGGGAGTATGTAATTATATAAATAAATCTCTTTCAAATGGTATATCTATTTATAACCTTCCGGGCCAAATTCACAGGCATGGAAGGAGATTATGGGAAGAAGAAGGAGGAGATGACTGTACCGCCGCGCTTGCCTTCTGCAGAAAGGGAGAAATTGTCAACATACTTACAGGGCCTCCGGAAGATAAAAGAGATGATATAAAAACCGTAAATAGATTTATTCATTCAGAAGGAAACAGGATTGTCTGCGGTGCAAGCACTGCCTCAATGGTAGCAAAGATATCAGGAAAAACCGTTGCTATAGATGAGGATTCGTGCAGTGAACTATCACCTCCGAAATATTATATAGAAGGTATAGATCTTGTCACAGAGGGTGCCATAACACTCAACCAGGTATATAATATAATAGATGAAGAAGAGGCCTATTATGAACAGGATTCTGCAGTAACAGAACTGTGCGAACATCTGAAATCATCGGATAGAATCAATTTCTTTGTCGGTAAAGCCAAAAACCCGGGACATAGCCATATGGCATTTCAGCAGAAAGGAGTGCTGCCAAGACATAAAATAGTGCCTCTCCTGGGAGAAAAACTGGAAAAATCAGGAAAACTTGTTGTCATAGAATATCTTTAAACAGGAACTATGCAAAAAACACAGAAGAATCAGTCATTGCGAGCGAAGCGAAGCAATCCCATTATTACAACAGAAACTGTTGGGATTGCTTCGTCGCTCCGCTCCTCGCAATGACAAAATGCGTAACTCCTGTTCAAAAAATCAGAAAATCCATTTAAAAAATATTTATCTTTTGTTAACATCTTGTTAACATTGTTAACAATAAATTAATACAGTTTACATTTTGTCAATTTACTTTATTATAAAATTAGCTTATACTATGATTAGAACATTCATAAATATATATAACAGGGGCGACCGTTCATCGCCCCTGCAAGCAGAAAACAATTCTTCTCTATCGGATAATAGATGAAAATATTGCAAAATCATTATAACAAAAAAGAATGTAAAAATCAACAGGATGTTAGGGCACAGGGAGGAAAGGACAATGAAACACTCAGGGCTCTCTTTAAACCGGACAGGTATGTCTCTGGCAGAAGTACTGGTTTCCATATGTATATTGAGCATGATGATATTCAGTATTGCCGGAGGTATAAGCCTCACCTTCTCATCTGTAAGGGTAGACAGAGACATAACAGATGCAATGAGTTTTGCCCAGCAAAAAATAGAACATATAAGATCTGATATTATAGACACGAGTAGATTCAGTTCTCTCTCTGATATTCCCTATTCCTTTACCGATATAGAAAACTCGGTTACAAGCAGATTAATATATGATGTTTCCGTATCAACTCTGGAAGGAGACAGCTTAAAAAAAGTTACTTTAAGAGTCTACTATCATGATAAAACGTCAGCTACTCCGCAGCCGTCCGGGAACAAGCTTATACAGTTGAGCACATTCATTTCAAGAAAGTAGCGGCATACCGGCAACTACTGAGGTGAGCATAAATACTACATATCTGCTCTCGTGACGCGTCACGAAGCACTTAAATACGCTCATACCCGTTTAAAGCTTATAAGTAAAGGAGAAATATTTATGAAATACAGCATTAAAGGTCTGACACTGACAGAATTAATGATATCTGCCTTTATCTTTCTTTTATGTACTTCTACTGTAGTATCTGTATGGTTATGTGTAAGAAAAATATACACAGTTGATATTACCACCATAAATTCCAGAAGAGAACTCAGGACAGCTCTTCACAGGATGAATTCAGATTTTAAAATGGCAGAGATAATTTACACGGGGAGAAGCTTTATCCATAAAGGCAAGCCCTACCAGATACCACCTGATCCGCTATATCCCGGCAGTCCCGGTTATACTATTGCAGTAGCTGTTCCTGTAATAGATTCGGATGGCATAAGAAGCGGGAATTATACAATAACTGGTTATTTTCTGGAAGGTCAGAGCAACCCTGACAGATATAATCCCGGGGCACAGCAACTCGTAAGGTTTTGCTACAATACAACAGAAGGTACACAGGTAAATCCTGTAAATCCGCTGTCAATTAATCTCCAGACAGTTATTACCAGTTCCGATACAAATTTCACTGTACTTGCCCGTTATATTGAGCCACAGGGACTGGAATTTACGGTATTCGATCCTCCCAGGGGCATAAAGACTGCCGCAGTAAAAGTGGAAAGAAAAATGGCGAACCTTCCCCCTGTTCAGCAAAAGATAGAAACAGGTTATTTCATGAGGAATAACAGGTAAGAACAGTGAGCAGTAATCAGTAATCAATGAAGAATAAAAATAATTTTATATAATAAGAGACTGTAAGAAAATAACCCTGGCAAATTGTTAGAACGGTTATCATCCTCGCGTCACGATATAGACGTAAATATGATTGGGTTATTTCTTGACAACCCCTAAGAGTGGAAGGGTGAAGAGTGAATATACGTGATTAATAAAAATAACTGGTAACTGATAACTGGTCACTGGTCACTGCTCACTGGTAAATGGTCACTGAAAAAAAGGAGGTAACATATGAAATTCTTAAAAGAAATCTTCAAAGAAAAAGGTATAGCACTCTTTACGGTTCTTTCCTTTGTTCCGGTACTTCTTTTACTTCTCGGATGTATCGTTAAAGAAACAATTGCAGAATCCTATTTTCTTCTCAGGGAAAAAAGAAGTGAGCAGGTTTTCTATCTGACAGAGGCAGGTATAGATATGGCTTATTCCATATTCAGTTCAAATAATTTCGGCAGATACACCCATGAGAATGAAAACACTAAATATGAAGATGATGATCCTCTTTTCACAGGTATTCCATCGTATCCCGGTTTTTCAAGGATTGAGGAAGGAGTCTATGACGGATGGCTCAGATGGAAATGGGAACCGGGTGACCCTTATGATTCTATGCTCGGTTCATCTTACGGAGAGGAATTTATGTTTCAAATATATCCGGAAGGAAGTGATTTTGTTATAAAATCTACAGGGAAAATATCCTTCGGAGGAAATATGGGAAAGTCTATCATCATCAGAGGCTCAAGAACAAATCTTCTTGACTATACAATTTTCGACAATCAGGATTTAAGTGAATTTGTCAGAGGGCCAAATCAGACTGTTTACGGTAAAATTCATACAAATGGCAATCTCTATATGAGACCAAGCGGTTCAACATTAAAATTAAAGAAGGATTCTAACAATACAATTTCCGTAACCTGTGCACGAAGTATAATAGCTTCGCAGGATGCATGGGAAAGACCATGGCAGTCAGGTTCTCATATATATATAGATAATAACAACGGAAACGAGGTAGAACTTACCGGTGGAGTATCAGGTGTGGCCTATGATCACAACCATACGGAATGGGCGGAAAATATACCTGATAATGATAAAGGCTCACTTGACAAATGGGGTGGGACAGTAAAAGATTCGTCAACAGGGGCTCAGACTATCAATGTTCCCAACTTTCAGTCCTTTACCGAAGGAGGCTATTATGATCAAAAAGCCATAGCAGCAGGTCTGAGAATTACCGGCAACGGAGCTGAATATTTCAATGGTTCCGGTACAATTCCGTCAGAGGTACAGAATGCAGTTATAACATCACAGGAAAGGGTAACAGCCGGAGGATGTGCTTCTTTCTGGAATGAAAATGAAGGAAGAACAGAAACTGTTGTAGATATAGACATTAAGAAAATGCTTGATCCTGACGGAGACGGAAACAGATCCGATAAAATCTGGCCTGATAACGGAATAATTTATGCCAGTACACCTGTAAGAATAATAAACGGAGAAGAGCTTCCGGGCCCTGCTACAATAGTCAGTCCTTATAATGTATATGTAAAAAGTGATTTCAATATGGAATTACCTTCTCAGTCAGATTATAACAGCCATATATCAAATCCGTCTTATACGAAAAAACAGCCTGCCGCAATCTGCAGCACATCAAGAGTGTATTTTCTCTCGGCAAGCTGGAAAGACGGAGAACATCCGTCAGGCACAAGGATACTCAAATATGCCAATGACCCGAAAAAAACAGGATATACAAATGATGCTTTAAATGTTATGGAAGTCAACGGAGCTATTATAGATGGTGTTCCTACCGTTGATGAAAGATATTATAGAAAGGAATGGGGAGGTTCTACAAATCCCTTTTATAATAACAATTTGAATAATCAGTGGCCAAATGTAGATGATCTCCTTGAAGACTGGGGAACTTCCAGGACATTAAAAAAGAGGGGCTCTATAATTCATTTGCAGAATTCCACCATGTCAGACTGGAATAATTCAAATGCAGGAAGCGGCATAGCAGCATGGGTTACAGGGGCTCAATACAATCCTCCTTACAGAGATTACGGCCCTGACCCCTCTCTGGCTACCAACCATCCGCCGGAATTTCCCAGGGGAGCACAGATTACATCATGGCAATCAGGAGGTGTCGAAAATGAATAATAGCTTACAGGAAGGAACTGTATTACAGGAAAAATATGAAATACATAAATGTATATCATCCAGGGAATTCTGTAATATTTATAAAGGCTATGATCGTATCAACAAAAAAGAGATCATCATAAAAGAATTGCAGAACAGAGCTATAGACAGTAGCTACAAAGAAGAAGCCATAAAAAAATTGAGTGAAGAAGTCGAAATTTACAGGCATATAAAACATAAACATATGGCTTCCGTGATTGATCATTTTTCCGATACCAGTGCCATATGCACAGAAAACAGGCAGTTTATCGTAATGGAATATATAGAAGGTAAAACATTGAGACAGATAAAGGAAGAAAGGAATATATCCATAGAAGAAATTTCACTGTGGATTGAACAGATTTGCAATGTTTTTATATTCATGTCCAGAATAAATCCTGGTTTATTATTCTATTACCTATCACCAGACCATATAATGATAACAGAAGAAAAGAATGTAAAATTGATCAATTACGGACTCATAAGGACTTTCAGAAAAGGACCTTACAAAAACAACCGGTATATGGGCATAGCAGGATATTCGGCACCGGAACAGTACGGTATAAAAGACATAGATACAAGGGCAGACATATTTGCTTTAGGAACAATCATTTACTATCTCCTTACAGGTGATGATCCGGCAAAACATCCCCTTAATTTTTCTCCTGTAAGAAATTTTAACTCTTCTGTTTCAATGCAGTTTGCACGATTTGTATCCAGATGTATTCATGTTAATCCTGAAGAAAGGTTCGTAAATTTTCTGGATCTAAAAGAAACCTTTAAAACTATTCTTCTTATGGACACACAGATAACAATAGAGATAGCAAAGAAAAAAGAACTCCCTGAAGAACACTGGAAGGTAAAATCCTGTACGACTGCAGGAAAAGAAGTTAAAAGCTGGAAAGAAGAATTTATATGGACAGTAAACAGATATACGGGCATCAGATATGCAGCGGCCATAATTGCAGTAATCTTAATCCTGGCAACAGGATTTCTATACAAAAATACCTCATCGGTACAAAAATCTGCCTATCTTTTGGAATATAACGGTAATAGCATAGCAGTTATGAATACAGTTAACGGAGAAATAACAGGTAAAATAGAAACAGGTCTGACGTCAGGCGGTATAGCAGTATCTCCCGATGGAAAATATCTTTATGTTACAAGAACAGGTAACAGACTTTCCGTCATAGACATCAAACAGGAAAAGGAAATAAATAATATAATAGTAAAAGATGAACCGGTAGGTGTAAAACTCTCCAGGAAAGGCGACAAAATATTTGTAGTGAACAGAAAGGGAAATTCAATAACTGTAATAGACAGGGAAAGCCAGATGCTACTGGCTCATATACCTGCCGGGAAAGAACCGGTAGATGCCGTAATAGCAGGTGAAGAGTTATATGTATGTAATTACTCGTCAAACGATGTATCTGTTATTGATATTAACAGCAATAAATCAGTAAAAAATATTCCTGTAGAAAGAAGACCTGTAGCAATAGCATTTAATTCTGTGGTACAGAAATTATATGTTGCAAACTCGGCATCTGAAACGGTATCGGTAATAGATATAAAGACTAAAAAAATAATAAGCACTATAACCACACCGGGATTTGCAAGAGATATTTCAGTATATCCCGATGAAAAACTGGTCTGTGTCGTAATACCGGAAACTAAAAGCATATTGCTTATAGATCCGTTACAGGACAGGATTACAGGAGAGTTGATTATAAAGAAAAATGTGGCTTCCATAAACTTTTCATCAGATGGCAAATATTTTTATATATGCAGTCCTGCTATGGCTGAAAACCAGAACAGTGAAATTATAGTATATGATACAATGAGTAAAATCAGAGTAAAAGAAATTACCTTGAAAAATCAATGCATAAAAATGGTATTCACTCCTTTAATAAGAGAATCTTCTGTAGCTATAGGAGGATTTTAATGTTCGTAACGCGTAACGCGTGACGGGAGGTTTTACTTACAACCAGGATAATATTGATAGTGTTTCTATAAGGAAATTTCATGAGAGGAGGTGATAAAAATGCTTGCTCTAATGACATGTCCGGAGATACATCAATGTGCCTGGTGTCTCTGCCTTATGGTTGACGGGCAGTATATTGAAGACTGTGAAGAACTTCTGGATGTGTCACATGGTATATGCGAGAAATGTATGGAAGAGATTGTAGAAGAATTCTGATGACCGGGAGTTGAAGCATTATATGGATGAAGCAGAAAAGTATAAAAATTCTATCATCGATCCAACAAAAAGGAGTTGTGAAAACACAACTCTTTTTGTTTTGCCCATAAAACAGTTATGCATGTTGTCATTTTTTTTATTTTACCAGGAAGGA
>JBEHWO010000094.1:0-18310 GCA_040217695.1 Vulcanimicrobiota bacterium
AAAATTCAGGGTTTCAGTCTCCTTTAAATATCCCTCAAGAAGATTTATATGTTCTTCAGATACCTCATTTTTTGACATAGTAATTGCCATAGATTGTTTTAAACTCAGTTCCAGTTTTTTATCCGTTTTTTTATTAAGGTCAAGGCTCTTTTTATAGTAATCAAGAGCTGATATATAATCTCCTTTACGGCGATAAATTGAGCCCATGCAGGCATATGCACTGGCTAAATCCTCTCTCTGTTCCCGTAATACGGGAATAACTGTTCTGATTATATCCATAGCTCTATCCCATTCCCCCAGTCTGGAAAGAATACGTGATAACAGTATAAGGAATCTGTGTTTCTCATATAATGGCAGAATGGCGGCTTTGCTCTCCAGAAGTTTTACGGCTTCTCTCGATCTTCCTGTAACTCTGAGTATTTCCGATTTTACAAGGAAAAAAGAAGATGGTATCTCTTCGGTAATTTCGACTATTTTATCTATGTATTCTTCCAGTTCACCAAGCTGAAAATACAGGGCCATCTCTCCCATAATAATTGCAAGTATCTCTATAGCTTTTTCAAAGTCCTCTCCTTTAAAATAATGGTAGAAAGCTTCTTTTCCCGCGTCAAGGGTATATCCTTCTCTGCTGATAAATTCGGTATAATAAGAAGCACAGAGCTTATGAAGATGTTTTTTATCACACTGTTCATAACAAAAATCGCGAAGGAGACCATCCATGGAATATCTTTTATCTCCATCAAGTTCTATAAGAAATTTCTTTTTTAACACTTCAATGATACAGTCAATATCTTCATGTGAATAAATCAATATGAGACCGTCTCTTCTAACAGGTTTTCTGTAGACTGAAAAAGAAACAAGTAAATCTCTTTCCCGTTCTTTTAAACCTTTTATCAACTGACTGCACATATAATCTCCGGAAAATTCCCTGTGTGAGAGTAATTCTTCCGCTGTTTTATCACCTGATACCAGAAGGCTTAAAAAAGATTTAATCAAAAAAGGATGGCCTCCCGTACGGCTGTAAATCTCTTCCATAATATGTTGTTTCAGTGAATCACAGGAATGTAATTCCAGCAATTTTTTTATCATAATAAAACTCTCGTGTCTGCCAAGAGAGTGAATAGTAACTTCAAAAATATCCATCCAATCCATAGGTGAAAAATCAGGTCTTTCCCTGGAGATAAAAACCACTCTGGATTTTCTCAGGAATTTAGCACACAGTTCTATAAACGTTTTATTTTCTGAAATTCTGTGATAATCATCTATAAAAATAGTATAACTACTGTTATTTAACAGAAAAATAAGACACTTTAATATACCGTCACGATCATTATCTTTGAGATATCCGTCAAAATTATCTTCTCCTCTTTCTTTAAACAAACGATTGATTTCATAAAGTAATGTTTCTGTTCTCCATCCTTCTTCACATTGAATCCATAAGACATTACCGTAAAAAGGGAGAAAATCGGGAGAAGAGTCAATGGTTGAAGCAAAATAAAGAGACAGGGCAGTTTTACCTGTACCGGCCATACCATCTATGATTAACACGTTATAATGAAGAAAACCTGTTTTAAGCTGGTCGAGGATTTTTTTCCTGCCGGCAAATACAGCAGGAGCTTTAGGAAAGGACAGATTCATATATGATACCTCCCTTGTATTTCTCTTATATATTCGTGACGCGTAACGCGTAACGCGTGACGGGTTAATGTTCAACAGAGCAAAAGGAAAATCCTCTCTATGAGCTTATTATGTTTTATGATATAATTTGGGTGAAATGTGAAGAGTGGAGAGTGAAAAGTGAATTGATAAAAATAACCGGTCACCGGTCACTGCTCACTGTAAAGGGGAATGTATATGAACTTCTGTACCAAATGCGGAACAAAAAATAGAGAGAATGCAAAATTCTGTAGTAGATGCGGTAATATTATGGATAAAAGGAGTCCTTCTCCTTCACATATAGATTCTTACTATGATAAAGATGAAGATGATTATAATTATGATAAAAGGGACTATGAATATGATGACAGGTATTTCGGCCCGCCACGGCTTATAGATGAAGATGAATTTAAAAGGGCCAGAGCAAGAAAAATAATACATACTTTTGCCATAATGGCGGCTGCTCTTGTAGCAATCAAAATACCATTCTGTGATATATTTTTTCTCCTCCCTCTCCAGTGTGCCATGATTGTTTCCATAGGGAAAATCTATGATAAGGAAATAAAACCTGAAAAAACCTTCATGGAAATAGCTGCTGCTGCAGGTTTCAGTATTATGGGAGAAATAAGTGCATTAATAATAGGTAATTTCATTCCTGTAATAGGAGGACTACTTACTGCACCTTTTGTTTACGGCTGGACTTGCGGTATGGGAGAAGTATCTATAAAATATTTTGAAAGTAACGGATTATTTGACGAAGATATGGAATATATATACAGACAGACTTCCTCTCAGGCATACAATAATTACAGAGGCTCCGATATGTCAAAAGAAGAATCCCTTGAGAAATTAAAAAATCATTTAACACCCGAAGAATATGAACAGATAAAAAAGAAATTTAAAGCGTGAAGGTGATACTATAATCGTTACGCGTAACGCGGGTGGTTCGTGATGCGTAATGCGTATTTTCACCGCGGTACCGGGCGAACCTGTGTTCGCCCCTACTACTCACTTTTCACTTAAAAATTGATACCTGTTCCGAGTTTTACCTGCTGCTCATCTCTGAATATATTATCCACACCAAGTATGAGGTCTACTCTGTCATTGAGTTTGTATCTGGTTTTGAAATCGAGTGTTGGATGAGCAATATCAAAGAAATCAAGGTTAACGGTAGCATTCTCTGAAAATCTATAATCGTAGCCAAATCCGAAATTGGCTTTTATAACACCTACACGGACGGTATTTCTCTCATTCAATATCTTACCTAACTGAACATTCATTCTGCTCTCATCATTTACATCGGTTATGCCTATCTGCAGATAGGCATCTCCGCTTTTATTATAAAGATTGGCAAGAACATCGGCCGAACCGTCTACATCGCCATTTTCATTTCTCTCACCTGTAAGAAGTAACTGATACGATACCCTGGAAGGGATCAAAGTATCTCTTTTTGCAAAGAATTCTCTTGTCCCTGCCAGAAGTGCATCTGCATTTTCAAGAGTACTTCTTGCATTTGATATGGTATCACGAAGATCCTGCTGCAGTTCTTTATCTGTCACAAAAGCCTGAAGATTGGTTGCTGTTTCCTCTACCGTCGCACTGGTTCTCCTGAGGCTCTTGAGTGTTTCTCTTATATCATTGGAAATATCTTGATCTCCGACAAAGGTATTTACATATTCAATGGCAACTTCAAGCTCCTGGGAGGTCTTCTTTAAATTTCTTACCATATCTCTCACATCTGTTTCATTATCTCCTGCAATTCTGTTCAATGTATTGGTAAAACGATATACATCACCTGACACCATATCCAGATTATCCCTTACATCAGCTGTTGTCATTTCAAGCTCGGAAGATAAGAGTCTGAGGGTACTTTGAACCTCTGCCGATATGGTATCTATATGGCCTCCTGTACTGACAAGTAATCTGTTTAATTCTTCACTGGCCTGACGGACATTGAGTACAGTGTCTTTCAGAGCTTTCTGTGTTTCTTTGTCCCCCACTATTTTATTTACATTTTTTGCTGTCACATCAATAGTTTTTATTGTACCTGTAAGCTGTGAAATGCCATGTTTTACATCTTTTGTCAGATCCTGGAGATTGACAGGTGTTTCACCGTAAAGTACATCTTTTCCGTCTTTTTTTATAAATCCTTCAGGTTTTGTACTTTTAGGTCTTACAGAGAGCCATTTTTCTCCTACAATACCGCTGTCGATTATAAAAGTGGATTCCCTGTCAATATCTACGGAGAGAGATTCTACTTTAACGGTAACCCTTACAGTCTGATCCTTATCGAAATTTACATTCATAATCTGTCCTACTCTCACACCTGCGACCTGAATATCTGCCCCCCTCTTCAAACCGTCGACACGTTGAAAAAGTACAGTAAAGGTATAACCCTTATCTTCTCCGAATTTATAACCACCGTAATAGATTATAATCCATGCAAGAGCTATGAGTCCTACAGTGGTAAATATACCAACTTTTGTTTCAACAGAAAGTTTCATAAGCTTTTCTCCTTAATAACAGGCATGACCGGAGCGGTCATAACCAGATATGAAAATTAACAAACAGTGAAGTATAAGACGTCATCATTTTCATATAAATTGTTATACTTTTATAGGCCCCTCTTCCAGTCCTTTAATGAACTGCTGAACTACAGGGTTAGACGAATTTTTAAATACAGATGCTTCGGATTCCTCTACAACTTCCCTGTCATAAAGCATGGCAATTTTATCTGCAAAAGTAAAAACACTGCCTATATCATGAGTAATTACAAGAGAAGTTACATTTAATTCTTTATTAAGTTTTAATATTAAATTATTCAGCACTGTCGTCATTACAGGATCAAGACCGCTTGTAGGTTCATCATAGAGTACTATTTTCGGGTTATATGCTATAGCCCTTGCAAATCCGACTCTTTTTCTCATACCGCCGCTGATTTCACTGGGATAAAGATTTTCCACACCTTTAAGACCTACAAGATTTAATTTCTCTGTAACAATTTTTTTTATTTCTTTCTCTTTCAATTTTGTATGTTGATGAAGACCAAAAGCAACATTTTCACCGCATGTCATATAATCGAAAAGAGCAGAGTATTGAAAAGCCATGCCCATAACACTTCTGACCCTGTCGAGTTCTCTCTCGGTCATTCCGGTAATATCTTTACCATCGACATAAACCTTTCCTTTATCAGGTTTTAAAAAACCTATTATTAATTTCAGTATTGTACTTTTGCCGACACCGCTCAGACCGATAAGAGCGGTAACCTTTCCCTCGGGGATATGAAGACTTATGTCTTTTAATATTTCTTTTGTTCCGAAACTTAAATAAACATGTTCAAGTTTTATCATAAGATCACTTAAAACCGCTGTTACCAAAAATTACTACAGTTAAAGGGAAATTAAATAAAAATATAAGCACTGTAGCTATAACAACCGAATTGGTGGTAGATCTACCTACACCTGCAGCTCCTCCTTCAGTAATAAGACCTATATAACATCCCACTATTGCAACAGTAGCGCCGAAAACAAGAGCCTTTATAAGACCTCCCGTAAGATCGGAAACCCTGAAAAACATCTTTATGGAATCCATATAGGTATATGGATTTATTCCCTGTCCTGTAGCTACGAAATATCCTCCTGCCGTGCCTCCTACTACAGAAAACATAGTAAGGAGCGGGGTCATTAACAGACATGCGAGAAATCTTGGTACAACAAGATATCTTATGGGATTTGTAGCAAGCGATCTGAGAGCATCTATCTGTTCCGTAACCTTCATAGAAGCAATCTGTGCCGTAATAGCAGAACCCACACGACCTGCCATTACTACAGCAGTCAGCAAAGGAGCCAGTTCTCTTGCCATGGTAAGGACGACTCCTCCTCCTACAAATCCTTCAAGACCATATATACGGGCCTGTAAAGCAAGCTGATAGGCCATGACCATACCGGCAAAAGATGTGGTAAGAAGTATTATTACAAGGGAGTCCACTCCGAGAATTGCCATCTGTTCCAGAGTTATACGTATATTAACAGCTCCTCTTATCAGAAAAAGTAAGGTTGAAAATAAAAGTGAAACAAGACCTCCCACCAGTTCCAGCAGGGAAATAATTATCTTGCCTGTACTTTCAAAAAATTTCATAATTTTCACATCCAAAAACTTTCTTATAAAAATCTATTCTGTAATACTGTATCAGGTTTATAAATCTCATCCGTATTGACCGGTCAGTATAAAATTTTACATACCGAAAGCATTTTCTATATGCTCTATTTTTCTGACATTTCCGTCAGGTGTAAGTATTAAAGAGATTACATCAAATCTGCAGGGTCTGTCATGTAATTGCCTGAGATTCAAATAATATTCAGCAAGTTTATAGAGTTTATTCTGTTTTTTCATATTAACCGTTTCGTATGGTTCTCCGAAAGAAGTATCAGTTCTGGATCGTACTTCTATAAAAACCAGTTCTTCTCCATGAGTCATTATAAGATCTATTTCACCGAGAAGACACCGAAAATTCTTCTCTAAAATTTTATAACCTTTCTTTTCCAGTAATGACAGAGCTTCTTTTTCTCCTGTAATACCGAGCTGTTTTTTAGTTAATTTCATGCTCCCCTGATCGGCTAATTGATAAAATCCAATTGCCGTGATGACATCTCCTTTTTACTCAAAACTTCTTTTACTGGCTTAAAGGTTTTTCTGTGTATCGGGCAGATGCCATATTTAGCAAGATTTTTCATATGTAATTTCGTGCCGTATCCTTTGTGTTTCTCAAATCCGTATTCAGGATAGACGAATGCAAAATCTTTCATCATTCTGTCACGGGTAACCTTTGCTATAATAGAAGCTGCCGCTATGGATGCACTTTTAGAATCTCCTCTGACTATTGAGACCTGGGAGAACCCCATGTCAGGCACAGGTCTTCCATCTATGAAGATTATATCGGGACTCATTTTCATGGAGGAAACAGCTTTTTTCATAGCCATATAAGTGGCTTTAAGTATATTTTTTCTGTCTATTACAGATGATGTGCAGAGACCGACGGAATAATGAAGAGCTTTGTCTGTTATCTCTTCATAAAGGGCTTCTCTTTTTTTTTCAGGAAGTTTTTTACTGTCATCGAGGCCGGCTATAAATATATCTTCAGGTAAAATAACAAGGCCTGCCACTACAGGGCCTGCCCAGGCTCCGCGGCCTGCTTCATCCATACCTGCAATAATGGCACATCCCTGTCTGCGGGCTTCATTTTCGTAAAATAGCATCTTCTTGAATCGTTCTTTTTCCAGTTTTATATTACTCATTTTTATAATATGACCTGTAAGGGATAAAGTAATTTTACTGCACATAAGTCAATAAGTCAATCTTTTTGGGTTGTGTTTTTTTATGAACAGAAATCATAGTTAATGAGGTGAGTATAGATAATACATATACGATTCTCGTGACGCGTAACGCGTAACGCGTGACGGGAAGAAAACTTTTATTATATGCTTATGCTCGGGTCAGTAATTCAATAAATCTATAATAGGACTTACGCAAAAAATACAGAAAAATCTGTCATCGCGAGCGAAGCGAAGCAATCCCATTATTACAACAGAAACTGTTGGGATTGCTTCGTCGCTCCGCTCCTTGCAATGACAGAATGCGTAACTCCTGTTATACAAGAATCGTCACGGATAAATCAGCGTGGCGGGAAGAACAGATGCTCATACCAGGTTGTTATAGAACAGGTTATGGCCGTCAGTGAATGGTAAATGGCAGGTAATACCTTATTATATTCATTTTTCACTATTCACTTTTCATTGATAACTGCCCCGTATTGATGCAAAACAAACATGTCATCTTCCCATGTTTTTATGCCGGCCATATTTGTACCCTGTATAAAAAGTCCCGGAATATTTCTTATCTCCAGAGAATATTCCCCTTTATCCCATTTCTTAACAGTTCCCCGGTCTGTATCCAGCACATGCCAGTCATTATGATTTATAATTCTTTCATCTTTTACAAGATAATCACTGCTTCTTCTCAAACATTCTCCTGTCTGCGGGTCCCATTCTTTTATTTCTATGTAATCTTCGTAATCTATCATTTTCTTTTTTGTTATAATAACTGCTCCCGAATAAGACAGAGAATCTGCAAAGGAAAAATCATGGGTTTTTAATATTTCTCCTGTAAAAAAATCCCAGAGAATAACTTTATCGCCGCTCATGGCAATAACTGTATCATCTCTGTAATAAACCAGTCTGAGTCCTTTTTCATGGCACTCAAAATGTTTCACATATTTACCTGTTTCTATATCCAGCTCTTTAACTGTACAGTCATCACTGCAGGAAAGAAGTTTTTTTCCGTCTTTACTGTAGCAGAGGGAGGTAACTTTATCTCTTTCATAAGTTCCGATACATTCTCCCGTCAAAACACTCCATTCCTTTATCGTACCGTCTTCACTGCAGGAAGCTATTCTTTTACAGTCAGGATTGTAAGATACATATAAAACAGGACGTGAATGGCCTGAATAAATTCTGACACATATACCCGTAGCAGAATCCCATTCTTTCACTGTATTATCTCCCCCGCAGAAAGCAATTCTGCCGCCATCCGGACTCAAAGTGACAGAATTTATATTCCAGATAATTTTCTCATACGTTCTTATACAACCCCCTGTTTCTACATCCCATTCTTTTATTGTTCTGTCTGAAGATGCTGAAAACATTCTGGTTCCGTCAGAACCGTAGAGGATAGAATTTACATCCCATAAATGTCCATGAAAGGTTTTAAGAAGTGTCCCTGACTCCATATCCCACTCTTCTATGATTTTATTTTTACTCACCGTAGCAATTCTACTTCCGTCCGGACTGTAAGAAAAAGTTATAATATGATATCCGCTGCTCCTGCACGTTTTAAGACTTACTCCCGTTTCACTGTCATATTCCTGTATTATCCCGTCTTTACTTCCGCAGGCAATCATTTTTCCGTCAGGACTGTAAGAAACAGATGTGATTTCTTCTGTTTTTTTCTCGAAATTTCTGATAAACCCTCCTGAGGTCACATCCCATTCCTTCAGTTCTCCGTAAGAACCTCCCGAAAGGATCTTCATGCCGTCTTTACTGTAACGGACTGAATTGACCTTATATGAATGTCCCCTGTAAATTTTGACTGTTTCTCCTGTGTGAAGGTTTATTTCAGTAATCACATTGCTTCCAAGAACTATTTTTTCCCCGTCAGGGCTGATATGAGCTGAATAAACTTCACCGCATTTTGCCGCATGAGTTTTAATAATATGTCCTCTGTCATCCCATATTTTTATTATGCCGTATCTGTTTACAGAAACAATATGTTGACCATCCTGTATATAAGAGGCAAATCTGACATGGGAATCTGTATTAAATGTTTTTCTGCAATACCCGGTAGAAACATCCCACTCTTTCATGGTTTTATCGGAAGACATGGATATAAGAGTCTTACCATCAGGACTGATTGCAAGGCACGTTACTTCACCTCCATGCCCTTCATAACCTTCAGGAAACAGGGTGGACGGACTTATCATAGCTCCTCTCAAATCGGCACCTTTTGAAATACCGTCTATCTCTCCGTAACCGAGTCTTACATTATTTAAAGATATCTTTTTGAGATCAAGGTAAGAAAGATCCGTATCACAGAGATCTATTCTTGTATCTTTCAGAATTTCCAGAATATTTATGAGGCGAAAATCATCTATATCTGTATTACGCAGCAGTGAGAGAGCTTTATCAAGAATGGTTTTACCCTGCGAACCGTACCGGTTTTCTCCTGACAGTTCACCCACTATTCTTCTCACAGAAGAACTGAGAAGTAATGAAGCAATGGACGGAAAGGTATTGTCTCTTCTTGAAATGCACTCTTCAATATCTTCTTTTATGCTCATAGCTAAAGAATAATCATCATTCATGAGAGATATCTCCGGTTTAATTTATTTACAGTGTATTTCATAACTTAGGGGTTGTAAAAAAATAACCTTATCATATTTACAATCGTGACGCGTAACGCGTAACGCGTGACGCGAGGAGAAAAACCATAATTTGCCAGAGTTATTTTCTTACAGTCCCTTATTAAAATTTAAGCTATCGTGACGCGTAACGCGTGACGGGTTTTAATCCCTGCGCATTACGCATTACGAGGTCATTATTTATGGATAGTTATGAAACCAAACATAATCACTGTTCACCCTTCACGATCACCAGTTCATCAAAACCTTCATTCACAGAAGGTTCTTCAAATTCTTTTTTCATCGCTTCTATTTCAGGTTCAGATACTCTGGGAGAAGATTCTTTTTCAGGCGATTTTCTCCTCTTATTTCTTTCCTGCCATATATGTTCTTCCACAGAAAACCATACAGCCTTTACATGAACATTTTTTTTTCTGGCAAAATCTATAATTTTTTTTCTTCGCCTTCCGGTAAGATTTGCACGGTCTATAACCACATTAAATCCCATGTCAAGAGTTCTTTCGATACACTTCATTTCCAGTTTTTTTGCTACTTTTTTATTGCCTCCCACCATACGGATAAGCTCATAAAGAGAAATTCTTATATAATCCGGCAATTTTTCTCTACAGTACGTCGTTTTTCCTGAACCTGGAAAACCTATTAAAATAATTATTTCCTGCATAATTTTATAAAATCGTAATATTTAGTGCTGCCAGCGATAAATACAACACCGAATAATCTATAATCCTGTCTCCTCGCGTCACGACTATAACCAGAGGAATATTTACCGTTATAAGCACTCAGTCACTCCCGTAACGCGTCACCCGTTACGCGTTACGATTTAAAAACCTTCCGAAGCACTTTTACCAGTTCATCAACTCTGTAAGGCTTCTGTATAAAACCTGCCAGTCCCTGTCCCGGGAAACGGCTTATTGCTTCCTGTTCATTATAACCGCTTGAAAGTATAACCTGCACATCCTGCCTGAGACGGCGAAGTTCGTGAAAGGTTTCTTCGCCGTTCATACGGGGCATGGTCATATCCAGCAGAACTGCACCTATATCGTTAATATTATTTTTAAATGCTTCAAGGCCTGTTATACCATCATCTGCCGCGAGTACTGTAAATCCGAGTTTGGTCAACATAGCTTTTGCAACAGTACGGACAGTTTTTTCATCATCGACTACAAGTATCGTTCCTTTGCCACGCCAGCCTTTCGCCTCGGATTTTTCCTTTTCAATCTCTTTTCCATCAACATTCGAAGCAGGGAAAATTACTCTGAAGTTGGTTCCTCTCCCGGGTTCACTGTAAATTTTTATACATCCGTGATGACTTCTGACTATGCCGAGAACTGCCGCAAGCCCGAGACCTCTTCCTGTGAATTTTGTTGTAAAAAAAGGATCAAAAATCTTATTCTGAATGTCTCTTGTCATACCACAGCCGGTATCTGCCACTTCAAGATATACATAATAACCTTCAGGAAGATTTTCATTTATATAACTTTCAGACAGATAGGCATGATCACAGTACATAATTCCCGTATTCAATGATATTACGCCACTGTATTCACCTATGGCATCGGAAGCGTTTATAATCAGATTCATAATGACCTGACGCAACTGGGTTGCATCACCTTCTATGAAAGGAAGTTCTTTTGCAAAATTATATTTCAGAAGACACTTTTTCGAAATAGAAACCTCAAGAAGATGGCTCATTTCCTGAACTATATTTGAAATCTGAAGAGGCTGAATTAAAAATTTACCTTTCCCCGAATAGGCAAGCATCTGTTTTGTTAAATCTGCCGCTCTTCTTGCAGCAATTACAATCTGCTGCACACTGTCTCTTGCAGGGGACAGAGGAGAAAGGTCCAGGAGAGTAAGGTCTGCATATCCTAAAATTCCTGTAAGTATATTATTAAAATCATGGGCAATCCCTCCGGCAAGAACGCCCAGACTTTCGAGTTTTTGAGCATGCTGGAGTTGCTGTTCAAGCTTCTTCCTTTCCTCTTCTGCCTTCTTTTTCTCTGTAATATCCCTTACAACAGAGAGTACTTTTTCACTGTCACATGGCACAATACGGCTTTCAAAATATTTCTCTTTTCCTTCAATAAAAAGGCTGTATTCCATTGCCTGTCCTTTACCTGTTTCCAGAGCTTTATTTAAAAGTTGCATAACTGTTTCTGAAATTTTAGATGGCAATATATCTTTCAGGTTTTTGCCAATAAACTGTTCCGGCGGAACAAGGAGAGTGCACATGTCAGATGCATGGTAATCCAGAAAGATACCGTTTCTATCATATATAAACATAATATCAGGTATGGCAGCAAGCAATGCCCTGTTCCTGCTTTCACTTTCTTTCAATGCATGTTCCGACATTTTCTGCTCCGTTACATCAAATATCACACCGTCAATATAAAGAGGCAGTCCATCTTTACCGCAGACAGGTCTTCCCCTCTCAAAGAAATATCTATGATGACCATCCTTGCAGTTAAAACGATATTCCAGTTGAAAGGGTGAATTATCCAGAACTGCCTTTTCTACTGTTTTTATTACATTCTGCCTGTCTTCCTCGTCTATAAGATGATAAATAGAGCATACATCTCCTTCAGTAATCTCTTCCTGTTTAAAACCTGTCACAGGTAAAAGCATATCATTGAAAAATTTCATTTTATGCCCTTCCCTTAAAAAGACCCGGTAAACGATACCCGGTAAATTCTGCGCAAGGGTTCTGTATGAATATTCACTTTCTCTTAATCTGCCTTCTCCTTTCTTACTTTCTGTTATATCAGTAATAAAGCCTTCCAGAGCAACTAAATCACCGGTGTCGGAAAAAACACCCTGCCCTTTTTCCCAGACCCATTTTTCTTCATTCTTTGCAGTAATAATTCTGTAAACAAGTTCAAAAGGCTTCTTTTCTGCCACAGAGAGCTGAATCTGCTGCCATATATTATTCCGATCATCATGATGAACAATATCATTATAGGATAATCTTTTATTATCAATTAAATCGGAAGGTTCATAACCTGTCAGGTGAAAACATCCTTCACTTACAAACTCCATTGTCCAACATTGATCGTTTTTACATCTGTAAGCCATACCGGGGAGATTGCTCATAAGAGTAAGAAGTTTTCTTTCTATTTCCCTGAGTTCCTCATCTGATCTTTTTCTCTCAATTCTTATCTTTGCTTCCCTTTATTCCCTTTCAATAGCAGGAACCAGTCTTTTAAGATTATGTTTCAGAATATAATCATGGGCCCCCGCCCTCATGGCTTCCACTGCAATATCTTCTCCTATAGCACCTGATACAATAATAAACGGAATGTCTATAGCTTTCTCTTTTAAAATTTCCAGAGCGGAAAGTCCGTTAAAATGAGGCATAGAATAATCGGAAATAATAATATCCCAGTGTTGTTCCAGTGCTTTACACAATTCATCTCTGTTATCAACCCTTTTATAAGAAGGTTTCAAACCGGCTCTCTTTAATTCCATGATAAGCAATATGGCATCATCTTCCGAATCTTCAATAAGAAGAATATCAATAGACATAAAAAACCTCCCTTTACGTATATTTATTTCAGGTTAACAGGAGATACATTCATTACAAGCCAGTAAAGCTCCAATTGTTTTACTGCTTCTATAAACTGTGAAAAATCAACAGGTTTCTGGATATAACTGTTTGCACCGAGTTTATAACTCTCTACTATATCCATTTCTTCTTTTGATGATGTAAGGACTACAACAGGTAAAAATCTGGTTTTTTCTGTGGATCTTATTTTCCTGAGCACCTCAAGGCCATCAATTTTGGGCAATTTCAGATCAAGTAATATTAACTGTGGTAACACAGGTGCATCGTCATTTTCACCGAAAAGATAATCTATTGCCTCTACGCCATTTCTGCATACGACAATATCGTTCATTATATTATTTTTCTTCAGAGCCCTCAAGGTAAGAAGCTCGTCATCAGGGTTATCTTCAACGAGTAATATAATTTTTTTGCTCATTTCAACCATCCTTTTTAAATGTAAAATAAAAAAACAGCTCCTTTTCCTGTGTGTCCTTCTGCCCATATATGTCCTCCATGACGATGGATAATCCTCTGAACTGTGGCAAGACCTATGCCTGTGCCGGGAAAATCCGAAACAGAATGAAGTCTCTGAAAGGGGCCGAATAATTTATCTCCATAGTTCATATCAAATCCTGCACCATTGTCGCTTATAAAATATACAGTCTTTCCTTTATCTTTCATAGTGCCGAATTCTATCCTTGTATAATCATTTTTAGATGTAAATTTCCAGGCATTACCGAGAAGATTTTCCAGAGCTATAGTCATAAGTCTTTCATCACCATTAATAATTATATCAGGGCAGACAATAAAATCAACATTCTTTCTTTTTTCCCTCTCAAAATGTTCTTTTAAAATTCTATCTGCCACCAGGCTCAAATTTACCTGTTCAAGTTTTATAACACTTCTTGTCACACGGGACAGGTTTAACAGATCATCAATAAGATCAGACATTTTCTGACTTGCTCTGCATATCCTCTGTAAATAATCCTGTCCTTCTTCATCCACTTTATCAGAATAATCCTCAAGAAGGGCCAGAGAAAAACCATTTATACTTCTGAGAGGAGCTCTCAGGTCATGAGAAACAGAATAGCAGAAAGATTCAAGTTCTTTATTAATAATACTCAGTTCTCTCGTTCTTTCCGTAACCCTCTGTTCCAGTTCCTCGTTAAGTTTCAGTAATTTTTCTTCCATAAGTTTACGTTCCGAAATATCTACAACCAGGGCTAAAAGACAATCCTGACCATCGATTTCAATTCTTACCATAGAGCATAATGTTGAAATAACTTCACCGTTTTTACGGCGAAACTTTATTTCATGGTTGGTAACAGCACCGTGCTGTCTCATTAAAGCAATAATTTTATTTCTTTCTTCCGGCTCGGCCCAGAGGTTTAACTCCATGACCGTCCGCCCTATTACTTCTTCTCTTTTATATCCGGTAATCTTTAAAAAAGCATCATTGACCTCCAGATATCTTCCTTCTGAAATAGTACTGAGAGCAACTATCTGGGGGCTGAAATAAAATATCTGAGAAAATCGTTCTTTTGAGTATCTTAATTCTTTTTCTACTTTCTTCAATTCTCTTATATCAATGGCTGTAAAGATCACTCCTTCTGTATAATCATTATGATTTACACAGTTCAGATCAAGCTGAATATCTATAAAATCTCCGTCTATATGTTTCCATCTGGTAAAAACAGAACCTCTCCCTTTTTTTTCTCTGTAAAGTACAGACCCGACTCTTTCAAATTCTTCATCACTGTCATAAAGTATTCTCGTGCTTTTTCCTGTTATGTCTTCTTCTTTATATCCGAACATGTCAAGTAATTGATAGTTTACCCATTGAATTGTTCTGTTACGGGCAAAGCCAATAATTGCAGGGGCATTTTTCAACATATGTTCCATCGTGATTTCATTGAATTTCATCATATAATATTCCTCAGTCTTCTCCCTTTACATTCAAGGTAAATGCAAAAAGTACTGTAGCAATTACAGAGCAGAGAACAAGAAGAAGGAATCCGCCGTTCCATCCGTAATGATCCACGACCCATCCCAGCCCCCATCCTGATACTATACCGCTCATATATCCGAAAAATCCTGTAAGTCCTATAGCTGTTGCAGAGGCTCTTTTAGTAGCTATATCTGCAGTCATAACGGCAACAAGGAACTGGGGGCCGTAAATAAAAAAACCTATCAGTAATAACATAACAGTATCCAGCAAAGGGAAACCTGCCGGTAACTTCCAGAAAAGAAATATACTTACAAGGGTGAGAACCATATAAATTAAACATACAGGTCCTCTTCTACTTTTAAAATATCTGTCAGTAAGCCACCCCGCCATGAGAGAGCCCACAAGACCGGCTATTTCAAAACCTGCAGTCATGCCTCCTGCCTGTACCAGTGAAATACCTCTCATTTCATTAAGGAAGGTAGGAGCCCAGTTCATAAAGATATATCTTATAATATACACAAAAAAATTGGCAAAACATATAATCCATATATAGACATTTGAAAATACATATTTCATGAGAAATTCTTTAAAAGGAATTTCATCATCTTCTTTATGTGGTTCTTTTTTCTCTGAAGATTCTCCTTTTCCGAAAGGTACATCCAGATAACCGGTTCTGAGTCCGAGTAAAAACTCTTCATCAGTGGGTGCGGTATAGACTTCTACAGGAGGAAGACCGAGAGAACCGGGAGTATCTCTGAGTCTCTCGGCAAGAAAAATTGCCACGGCTATAGAGATAACAGCAGGAACAAAAAAACAGGACTGCCATCCGTAGTATTTTGCAAGATAGCCTGCCATTACGAGAATAAGAGCAGCACCCACCTGATGGGAAGTATTCCATATGGCCCATTTAGTGCCCCTTTCTTTCGGGCTGAACCAGTGGGATAAAATCCTTGCACATGGAGGGAAGCCCATGCCCTGAAACCATCCGTTTAACATCCATACGATTCCCATTGTATAGAGACCTGAACTCAGACCGAAAAAAATATTCATAAGGGCAGACAGCAATAGCCCCAGAGGCATAAAATATCGCGGATTGGCTCTGTCTCCAAGAATACCGTTTAAAAATTTTGATACGCCGTAGAGAAGATCATGGAGGGTAAGAAAAAGTCCCAGGTTGGCTTTGGAAATGCCGAGAACATGTTCCATAACAGGAAGAGCAAGGGGAATATTTTTTCTCACAAAATAAAATACTCCGTAACCTATAAAGGTTGAATAAAGCTGTCTTGTACGCCAGTATTTATATCGAGATTTTACTTCATCGGGCTCGGAAATCATTTCCGCATCAGGGGGAGGTATAAATAGATGGAAAAATTTTCTCATTCATCGAAATCCTCTCTATAAGATCGTGACGCGTGACGCGTGACGCGAGGATAATTCAACATCACCCGGTTGAGCATTACTATTTAAATAGTGAATGGTGAGTAATGTCCTGTTCTTTTCACTTTAATTACTGACCTGAGCATAAGCATATAATAAAAGTTTTCCTTCCCGTCACGCGTTACGCGTTACGCGTTACGAGAAGTATATGTTTATCTCACTAATTTCAGTAATATATGGGAATATTCATTTAGAACTTTAAAATTTACCCGGTACTATGATATAATAACTTGTAAAACTAATCAATAGATCAAAAGGATTAAAATGAATCAAGAACTTACCGTATTAATTATTGATGATTGTGAAGATGATGCCATACTTCTGGCACGGGAAATTTCACGGGCCGGTTATAAAGTGTACTTTGAATATGTTTCTTCTCTGACTTCTCTTGAAAAAGCTCTTGAGAGCAACAGATGGAACATTATTATTTCAGACTATTCGTTACCGGGATTTAACGGCCTTGCTGTTTTAAATATGATAAAAGACAGAGGATATGATATTCCTTTTATTATGGTTTCCGGAACCATAGGAGAAAACCTGGCAGTAGAGATTATGAAATCCGGTGCTCATGATTATGTAATGAAAGATAATCTGACCAGACTTGTTCCTGCTATAAAACGTGAATTACGTGAGGCAGAAATAAGAAGAGAAAAAAAACTTGCAGAAGAGGCTTTAAGAAAATCGGAAGAGAGATATCGTATTCTCTTTGAACATGCCAATGAAGGCATTTTAGTTCTTAAAAAGGATAAAATTATATTTGCAAATCCTAAATTCCTTGAAACTACAGGATATATGGAAGATATATCAGAAAAATCCTTTATCGAATTTATTCATAAAGATGACAGGGACATGGTAATGAATTACCATTACAGACGTTTAAGAGGAGAAAAAGTTCCTGATAATTATACCTTCAGATTTTATGACGGCGAGGGAAATACAAGACATGTACAGCTGAGCGGTGCAATGATTAACTGGGACGGAGAGGCAGCTGTTCTTGTGTTTCTGAATGATATTACAGAAAAAAAGAAATTGGAAGAAGAACTTCTTAAGATTGAAAAACTTGAATCCCTGGGGTTACTGGCAGGTGGTATTGCCCATGATTTCAATAATATACTTGCCTCCGTTCTGGCCAGTATCAGTATCGGAAAAGTAATGCTGGAAAACAATGAAAAAGATAAGCTCTTCGAATTACTGGCCAATGTTGAGAAAGCATCATTAAGAGCAAAGGATCTGACATATCAATTACTTACCTTTGCCAAAGGAGGGATGCCTGTAAAGAAAACAGGTATTATATCCGATGTGATAAAAGAAGCTGCAAATTTTGCTGTCATAGGCACTAAAAGCACATGTGAATTCTATTTTCCCGAAGATTTATGGCCTGTTTCTATTGATGAAGGACAGATAAGCCAGGTAATTCAAAATCTTGTTTTAAATGCGGAACAGTCCATGAACGGAGGAACCATATCAATTTCGGGAGAAAATACCTTGATTGATGAAAAAAATACATTTAACCTCATGGCAGGGAAATATGTAAAGATATCTGTACATGATCACGGATGCGGTATAGAGGAAAAATATTTACAGAAGATATTCGATCCTTATTTTACGACAAAGCAGAAAAGCTCGGGCCTTGGATTAACTATATCTTATTCCATAATCAGAAACCACTCGGGCCATATAGTGGCTGACTCCGTTCCCGGTAAAGGAACAACTGTCACTTTCTTCCTTCCTGTGTCGGAAGATGTTCACATACCTG
>JBEHWO010000095.1:0-18308 GCA_040217695.1 Vulcanimicrobiota bacterium
ATGGTTTTTTATATTTTATATTCCCGTATCGAACCTGTTCTTTATAATACATCCCGATGTACCGCTGGCCGATAGATACATATACATTCCTTCTATCGGTATTTTTCTCGGATTTGCCATTGTAACATCCCGGTTATGGGAAGGTAATAAAAAAATCTATAAAATTATTCTATCTACATGTTTAATTCTAATAATAACTGTTCTCTCTTTATCAAGTTATGAAAGATGTGGAGTATGGAAAAACAGCCTGACTTTATGGAATGATTCGCTGAATAAATATCCCGAATTATATAAAGCATATAATGGCCGGGGACTTTATTATACTGACTGTGAAGAATATGAAAAGGCTATAAGTGATTTCAACCATGCAATAAGAATCAATCCTGATTATGGCGAAGCTTATTATAACAGAGGGAAAATCTATAAAATAAAAGGAGAATACAATAAAGCTATAGATGATTTTACGAGAGCCATAAATATATATGAAGACTGTGACATCTATATTGAAAGAGGTATTGCTTTTTATAAAACAGGTAATTACAATAAAGCCATAAACGATTTCACACATGTACTGAACCTTAATCCTGTGGCAATAGAAGTTTACAATTACAGAGGAACTGTTTATAATATAAAAGGTGAGTATAATAAAGCTATAACTGATTTTACCAGGGCTCTTGAAATAAATACTACCTATCCTGTTCTTTATCAAAACAGGGCTTTTTCTTATTTCAGACAGAAAGAATATAAAAAAGCATGGGAAGATATTAATAAATTAAAAGAAAAAGGCTATAATATAGATTCTTCTTTTCTTAAAGCTCTGGAAAAAGCTTCAAAAGCAAAGGAATATTAAAATCTATAAAAACTGGCTGCCAATAAGCTTAGGAATGAAATTTAAATAAATGTCTCAAATATATTGAATCGTAACGCGTAACGCGTGACGCGAGGAAAGAGACTATTAATAAATTTCCATTCCTTACTTTTAATTATTTGTCATCAGGAGATAAATTATTTAGATAAACTGCCTTTACTTAATGTTTATCTAAATCTTTATTTCAGGCCATTAAAAATGAAAATTCCTATACATTAAATTTATCAATAATCTTTTGAATATTTTTCTTAAGATAATCATCTGTTTCAATAACAAAAGCTTCTTTTAAAGCCCCCAGAATAGACTCATCTCCTATGTTAGACAGAACTTCCAGAGAACCTTCTCTGACTTTCCAGTTAGAATCTGTAAGAGTATCTATGAGATATGGTATGGCAGGCTTACCTATTTTTTCAAGAGTCTGTATGGCATCTAACTGGGTAAACATATTATTATCGCTTAATTTTTCAATGCATGTTTTTACTTCTAACTCTATTTCTATTTTTGCAATTGCCTGTTCAAGACAATTTTTTATAGAATCTTCCGGTTCTATGGGAAGAGCTTTTTTAAATGCAGCAAGAACACTTATATCTCCGATAGATGAAAGAGCTTCTGCCGCTCCTTCCCTGATCCTCCAGTTTTGATCCTCCAATGCCCTGACCAGTAATTCTACAGCGGGTTTACCGATTTTTTCCAGGGTCTGAACTCCGTCCATTCTGGTAAACATACAGGTGCTTTCAAATTTTGCAATTTGTTCTTTAATTTCATTTTCCATTTCCTGTTTTTTCAGTTCTTCCTCGAGAGTATCTACCGAAAGACGGGTTGTATTGTATTTATTTTCTCCTGATTCCAGTTCCGGTTCGTCCTGAATTACGACTGGGCTTTCTTCTATTTCAGCAGATGTTGCTTCATCTGCCTGTATATCCGAACTGGCAAATATTTCTTCTATATTCTCTTCTTCAGTTTGTATTTCTTCATCTTTTTCTATGTTTTCTGACGACAAATCTTCTTCCAAAGGAATTATGTCATTCTGATTTACAGAGAACAGTTCCGTTTCTATAGATTTTTCTATATATGACACAGCTTCATCAAGGAGAAATTTTATCATAGGATGGGTTTCATTATATAACATTTTTTTCAGTGCCGGAAGAGCTCCCGTGTCTCCAATCTTTTGAAGAGCATAAATAACACTTCCCACTACGGAATTATCCCTGTAATCTCCCTGTGTTAAAGTAATATCCTGAAATATTATATAATCATCATAAAGTAATTCAATCAGAGGGAAAACAGCTCTTATATCCCTGATTTCACCCAGAGCTTTAACAACAGAAAGCCTTATTTCTCCCTCTTTATCCTTAAGCAATGGTATAAGATAAGGGACTGTTCTCCTGTCTTTTATTTTTCCCAGTGCTTCTGCAGTTCTCCATCTTACGGAAGGTTCTTTATCCCCGAGAGCTTTTATAAGAGGCACAAGAGCCAGAGGAGAAGCAAAAAAATCAATTTTTTCCACAGCATACTGTCTTTTTCGCCAGTCTTGAGAAATCAAATCATCAAGATATTTTTCGAGATCATGACACATACAGGTTACCTCTTATTATAGCTGTCACTTATTTTAGCTGTCAGTTATTTTAGCTGTCAGCTATCAGCTATTTTTTTATTTTTAAAATATTTCATTACTGACCCGAGCATAACCATGTAATAAACGTTTTTCTCCCGTCACACGTTACGTGTTACGCGTCACGAGAGCATATATGTATTATTTATGCTCACCTCAGTAATATAGTGCCGGTATTTTAATATAATATTTTTATTATAGCAAAATATTATATTAAAGCAATAAAAAATATAAAAAATAAATATAGTGATTGGTGATTGGTGATTAGTGAAATGGTAAAAAAACAAACAGGGACACATTAAGAGACTGTAAGAAAATAACCCTGGCAAATTGTTAGAACGATTATCCTCCTCGCGTTACGCGTTACGCGTTACGCGTCACGATATAGACGTAAATATGATTGGGTTATTTCTTGACAACCCCTAAAGTCCCTGCTTATAATCTAAAATCTGAAAGTTGACAGATTATTTATCAACTACAAAGATCTGTGATTTCTTACCGCCCGGATGTATATGAATCTTACCGCCTCTTACGGTCACACGTTCACCTGACACAAGGTCTTTAAGAACTGTTCCTTCTTTTATTTTACTTTCAGCCCTGAGAGGTATGTCTCTCTGCTGTGTGTCATAGGCATTATTCAATACTACTATGGCTTCCTGGTCAGGGTGCATTCTGGAATAACTATAAATCTTATCATCCTGCCACATTTCCATCATAGCACCTTTAGTGAGAGCTATATTATTATTACGTATGGAAGAGATCTGTTTGAAATAATTTAACATATCAGGATCTTTATCCCATTCCATATCTCTGCGGTTTTCCGGCCCTCTTACGCCTAATTGCTCAACATCTCCGTCCATGCCTACCTCTGTTCCGTAGTAAATTGTAGGAATACGGTTTACAGTCATAATAAATGAAAGGGCAAGTTTTAATTTATTTTTATCTCCCCCTGCTTCTGTGAGGAATCTCTTTGTATCATGATTATCTATAATGGCTGACATCATTTCCGGATTCTGATAGGTGCTGTTAAGATGAGCCACCTGATTTGCAAGATCCCTCATACTTCCGTCGTGGCCGAAAACATTTATTTCAGTAAAGAAAAGGGGGAGGTCGAAAAGGGAATTCATATCATTTTTCTGGTACGAATTTAATTTTTCAGGATTTCCGTCGAAACATTCTCCTATAAGGAGGAATTCCTTTCCTGCATGGTCATGAATCTCTTTTGAAAACTGTGACCAGAATGAAAGAGGAACATGTTTTATTGCATCAAGGCGGAAACCGTCAATACCTGTCTGGTCTATCCACCATTTAGCCATATCAATGAGGGCTTTAGATACTTCCGGGTTTTCCTGTGCGAGATCAGGGAGGCCGTACATGGAACAGTTTTCTACCTGCCACGGGTCATTCCAGTTCTGAACATCTCCATTATGATGGAGCCAGTTCTGTTTGGTAGGATCATTTTTCCATGGATGTTCCCAGGCTATATGATTGAGCGGTATATCAAGAACTATTTTCATTCCCTTTTCATGAGCTTTTTCCACAAGCTCTTTAAATTTATCCATATCTCCCAGGTGTTTGTCCACTTTAAAGAAGTCTACAGGCCAGTAGCCATGATAGCCTGCACTGTCCATAAAAAGATCCTGATTGGCCATAGTAGGTGTAATCCATACAGTGCCCATGCCCAGATCTTTTATATAATCAAGTTTATCAATAATACCCTGAAGATCTCCTCCATGAAATTTTGTAAGATCTTTTTTGTTTACATCAAAATTATTGGAAACATCACCATCATAAAATCTATCTGTAATAGCAAAGTAAATAGAATTATTGAAAGTGGCCCAGCCATCAGCACTTCTGTCATCAATTTCTTCATCTGAATTAAATCCTTTTGATACCGTAACAGGATTAGAAGGAGATTGTGACGGAGAGGGAGATGTCATATAATTAAGATCGCTGCTAATAACCTTACTTAAATTACCGTTATTAATCCATGGTTTCCTGGCAGGGTCATCTAAAGAATCTACTACTTTTTTAACAAAATCCTTTGCTGTAAAGGTTTGAAAGGTTATATGATCTCCGTCTTTCCAGCCTTTTTTTCTCATTACAGACTTATCAATACCAAAGGAAACACTATCGTTTAAACTGTCAAACTTCAAATCTTTAAGGACTGATTTATCAAGAGTGCCATGTTCATCGTAAACATTAAAATTATTATTATCATAGGCCCCTACGGAAAGATTCCATGGCTGTTCTGTAATT
The DNA here is from genome assembly GCA_040217695.1 of Vulcanimicrobiota bacterium. Classification (GTDB taxonomy): domain Bacteria; phylum Vulcanimicrobiota; class SpSt-956; order SpSt-956; family JAKJGF01; genus CALARM01. The sequence goes on from JBEHWO010000095.1 coordinate 4,740, forward strand.
CCCGGTATACCATCCGGTAAATTTATCTTTCCATTCTGTCCCAGGCTCAGGAGTAAATATAAATCAAGGTTGCCTACTTCTGCACCTGGCTGTAAATCATTAAACTTTACAGTAAATCTATATGGTTCTGAAGGATTACCCTCGCTGGACGTAACGCTGGTAATATCTCTGGATGTGTCAAAACCATCTTTCAGCAGATATTGATCATTTATACCGGTACTATAATTGGCAGAGCTTGCCATGACTCCTTCACCTTCGAACATGGAAAGGGTAGTAATATTACCGCTTATTTTCTTCTCTGAAATTTCCTTTTTTTCTATGTTCCGGGGAGTATCAGGCATAATAGTTCTGCCTCCTGAGTCCTTTAGCAGAGGCATGCTGGTGAGAAAAGATCCTACCGGGAGATGTCCTCCTCCAAGGGATACCTTTTCCTGTATGGTAAAGAATTTACTGTCCTGAGTCCCGGATTTAATTGCTTTTGTTCGTGGTGTAAAATTATAACTTATACCGGCAGGTGTTTTTATATCCATAATATGTCCCTCTTTTCTATGCAAATACTTATCTATAATAGAATATAACACTCATTATTGAAGAGTTCAATAGAAATTTGTAACATAATTGTTAAAATTTAGCCACTTATCCTTCTGCATATTTATGAAGAGCCACCCATTCTTCTTCACTGTATAGCCCGGCAAGAATCATAGTTTTACCTCTGCAGAAAGGACAATCAAGGTTAAGATAATCATCCCACCTGTCAAGATAAACGGAAATATCTTCACCGATAACAGGTTTATAAACCATATAACCACATTCTTCACAGCAATATTCAAGCCTTATGCTGCCTGTTTCTTTCAGCTTTAATAATTTATTGTACATCATATACCTCATTTCAGTGATCAGTTATCATTAGCCAGTGACCGGTGAAATTAATGACCTGAGCATAAGCATTTAATAAAGGTTTTCCTCCCGTGACCCATTACGCGTAACGCGTAACGATAACTTAAATTCTAATAAGTTATGAAATACACTATAAAAATTTAATTATTAAGGGACTGTAAGAAAATAACCCTGGCAAATTGTTAGAACGGTTATCATCCTCGCGTCACGCGTGACGCGTCACGATATAGACGTAAATATGATTGGGTTATTTCTTGACAACCCCTAATGTTAACCTTAACATTTATTATAACTGATAACCGGTCACCGGTCACTGCTTAAAAGATTCTTTTAAAAAAAGTCGAAATCACGTCTACAATCTCATGCAACAGAGAAGATAAAAAAAGTCCTGCCAGTACAGGGATAAGATAATTTTCATTCTGAAGACAGAACTTCTTTATGCCCACCCACGTAGATATATAGGACTGGCTGAAATTTCCTATAGAAGTAAAATACAAAATCCAGACTATGAAAAAACCTGACAGAAACAAACATCCCGTAAACCAGAGGAGCCTGAAAAGAGTTCCTATAAAAAAACTGTGAGAAACCCAGGAACGATGAGGTATTATTTTACTGTAGACATACCATATGAATTTAAGGGAACCCCATCTCCTGTAAGGTAATGTGTTGGCCATGTCCAGATCCGGTGAAAAATAAAAAGTGCCAATGGAATAAAATAATCCGAATATACCTGTTGCGATCCAGTCTTTAATCCAGGCAAAATAAAGTGGCATTAATAGAATCAAAAGAAAAATATTTATATGTTCATGAGTCTTACCTGTAGCCATATGCTTCAAAAAGTAAATAGTGAGCAGGAACAAATAGATCTATTCACTGCTCACTACTCACTATTTTCCATATTTATGATAGGCATACAATGCTCTATCTATATCACTTAACGGAAATGCTCTTGCAGAAGCACCTTCTATTATTCTATTCTTAAAGCCCTTTATAACCTTGAGATAATTAATATAATCCTTCGCAGTTATCTTTTTAATCTGACCATTTGCATATCTCATGTTCTGCCATTTTTTCAGGATGTAAGATTTTACATCCTGGGGGAAGAAGTCTTTAGTTCTTAATTTATAAATAGCTTCCAGAACCCTGTAATCAATTACTGCAAAATGTTCCGGTAATCTCATGCTGAGAAGTCCTGACAACATAGGTAATCCTATAGCACTGTCACCGATAAACTTCTTACCCATAAGGGTCTTAAGAATATTATTTATTATATTGTCAGGTATATCACCGGGATTTAAAGATGTCACCTGTTTCAGGCAATCATTTAAAGCTTTCTCCAGGGCTTCTTTATCAGTTTCTTTTTTTCTGTAAAGGTCCAGATGTTCTCCGACAAAGTCTTCCAGTTTATTTCCTTCGTACTCAATCATATAAAACTTCCTCCATCTAAATAATATTGGTAATCGTAACGCGTGACGCGTGATGCGTCAAGCGAGGATTGTTTGCAAGTTTACTTAAACCTAACTTTAGGCAAGAAAATATTTTTTCCTTCTAAAAAAATTAAAAAATTATGAGCTTTTCTTTCTTATCTGTTCCTGAAGATATTTAACTGCCTCATCCATCTGTACATCCTTATCGGTACCTATCATATCTTCATCCATATCTACTATAATATCAGGTTTCAGCCCTTTTTCATTGATATTCCGTCCTCTGGGCGTAAAGTAATGAGCTGTTGTCACCTTTATAGCACCACCTTTATCAAGGGGGAAAATAGTCTGAACACTTCCTTTACCGAAGGTTTTAGTCCCGAGAAGAATACCGCGTTTTGCATCTCTTATGGCACCTGCAGTAATTTCAGAAGCACTTGCGCTGAAATCATTTACAAGTAAAACCAGAGGATATTCAGGATGAACAGATCCTGTAGATTTATATCTATTTTTTCCGCCAGTTCTGTCTTTTATTGAAACAATATCCACACCTTCATCCAGAAATTTACTCGAAACCTGAACTGCTGCAGTAACATAACCTCCGCCGTTATTACGCAAATCCAGTATAAAGGCTTTTGCGCCTTTTTTCTCAAGATCAGTCATGGCCTGATCAATTTCTTTGTTGGTTTCAGATCCGAAGAGTCTGAGTTTTATATATCCTACATTATCACCTACAAGTTTGGCAGCAACAGTACTTACATGGATATAGGCACGTTTAATAGTAAAATCAATTGGCTCATTTACGTCTTTTCTCTGTATTGTAAGCACAACAGTTGAATTTTCAGGGCCTCTTATCTGATTTACAGCATCATCAATATTTACCCCTTTTGTAGTTTTACCATCTATCTTTATTATCCAGTCACCAGGTTTGAGGCCTGCTTCATAGGCAGGAGTACCTTCAATAGGCTCTACCACTGTGAGCTGATTATCAAGATCCCTGTCCAGTTCTATATAAATACCAACACCGGTGAAGTTCCCGCCGCTCATAGACTCATTCAGTCTGTCATATTCTTTCGGATCCAGATAAATAGTATAGGGATCATCGAGTTTATCAAGCATTCCTGCAAGAGCCGCATCAAGAAGTTCTCCTTCGGAAATTTCATCGCTTTTATACTCGGACACAACATCTTTAAGTTGCTTCTCAAAATCTCCGAGTATTTGAACATCATCTGCATCTTCATCAAAAATAAATTCAGGTAATTCTTTAACCGATACTCTCTTATCTTCAAGTATATCCTTTATACCCTTAAAAGCTCCGTTAAAAAATTCTTTTTTATTAAAATTTTCTACAAATTCCTTGTCTACCAGATTATATATTTTTTCAATAACTTCATAATCTACACTCTTTGTTTTTGTTGTATCTACTTCATCGGCAGCCTTTACCCTGTAATGGAGGAGAAAAGTAACTCCAAATACAGTAAATAAAAAAAACATCAAAAAGCCCATTATTAACCTGTTTTTTATAAACATACAGTCTTTCTAGCCTCCTATCAGTACGAATAAATTACCAGAGAACAAACAACCCTCCTCGTAACGCGTGACGCGTGACGCGTGACGCGTAGAAATCCAAACTATTTCATACTATTATATCTCGAAAAAGAATAAATTTCAAGGTAAAAATTTTATCTGTAAAATCCTGCAGGAGCTTGATTAATCAAGCTCCTGCACATATAAAATTCCCCTGCATATAAATTATAAATTTCTAATAATAATTACCAATCAACAAAGTATGAGAATTTATTTCACCCGTTACGCGTTACGATTCTCATATAAATCCCTGTATCAATTAACAAACCCGCACGGGTCTACTGCCACACCATCCTGCCTGACTTCGAAATGAAGATGGGGACCTGTACTGTTACCGGTACTTCCCACATAAGCTACAAGCTGTCCTTTGCTTACATGCTGGCCACAGGAAACTGCAAGACCGGAACAGTGTGCATAAAGAGTAACAACTCCGCCTCCGTGATCAATCATAACGGCATTCCCGTATCCTCCGAGCCAGTCGGAACTTATAATCACTCCGTCGCCCGATGCATATATGGGAGTATCATAGTCAGCTCCTATATCGACACCGGCATGAAATCTCCACTCCCCGTAAATAGGATGAAGCCTCCATCCGAAATTTGACGTAACAGGGCCGGCAGCAGGCCATGTGGAAAGAGAACCGTTTCCATTATAAGAAGGAATACTGCCATAAGAGTAACTGCTTTTATTTATAATAGTGTCTATTTTCTGTTTCATTGCCTGAGCCTCATCTTCAAGCTGAACAACTTTATTACTGTGCTGTTTTCTTTCGTCATTCAGAAGAACAATTAAATATTCCTGATCGGCTACCAGTCCGGCAAGTTTGTTTTCTTTATCATTCAACTGCTTTTTTAATTTTAAAACCTGATTATAACGGCTTTCTACCGCTACTTTCTTCTTATTTATTTCCTCTTTTTCTTTTCTTATCTGTTTCAGAACAGAAACATCATCCTGTACAATCATCTGAAGGTAATAATAGGTGTTTAAAAAATCAGAAAAACTTCTGGATTTTGTAAGAACAGTTATATAGGCAGGGTCCATATCTTCATATATTTGCTGCAATCTCTTATCAAGTTCACGCTGATGTTTCGCATAAACTTTTTCAGAAAGCTTTAATTCTGCTTTTAAACTTTTTAATTTCTTTTCTGTACCTTTCAGGTGTAAAGAAGCTTTATCAACTTCTTTCATAGCAGCATAAAGAAGAGATTGGTGTTTACGGAGTTTTCCCGAGAGAACCTTTTCTTTTGCATTGGCTTCCTCTATCTTTTCTTTTTCTGCCGAAATTTGAGATTTTATATCTTTAAGTTCTCCTTTTTTATCTGAAAGATCATCTGAAAAGGCAGGAGAAAAATAGAGAGATAAAAATAAAAAAAGGAAAAAAGCAACTATTTTTTTTGTTATCACAACAGACCTCCTGGAAACATTCTTTTATTCATTAATTCAAAAGCCTCTTTGCGGTTTTTTATGATGTTGTTTTTTTGTGGCAATTTTGGATATAAAAAATTCTATAAAAAACAACAATTTCCTTCTTTATAAAAAATTTTTTTTCACTTTTCACTCTTTCTAGCTTCAGACCTTTAAAAACCTGCTTAAAGAAAATAAACTGGCAAGAAACCCTATAACAAGTCCTGTAAATATCAGAAAAACAGCCGTCCATACGGAGAGACCCGGTATCATAGGTATAAAAGGAAGACTGCTCAATATAGAAGCTGACACATAACTGTAAATAAAAGAAAGTATAAAAACTGCCACAATAGAGCCTGACAGACCATAGATTAAACCTTCCAGAATAAAAGGCCATCTGATAAACCATCTGGTAGCACCTACAAGAAGCATTATTTCTATTTCCCTTCTTCTTGCATAAACAGTAAGGCGAATAGCATTGCTGACTATCATCATGGTTATCAATATCATTATAACAGTACTTACCATGCCTATTATATTGACTTTTCTGGAAAATCTGATGAGCATGTCCGTTTCATCTTTTCCATATTTTACATGATGGACTCCGGGCAGTTTTTTTGCTTCCTCTGCCACTTTAGAAATATTTTCCGGCACCGTAACAGAAACTTCAATAGAATTCAACAGTGTATTTTTCTTTATTTCCGACATATTGCCGAGTCTTTCTTCAAGTCTTTTAAGTGCTTCCGCCCTTGTCACAAAATGCGTTTCCTTTACTGAAGGCAGAGAGGCCAGGCTATTTTTCAGCTTATAAGTATCACTTTCAGTAATTCCATTTTTAAGAAAAACAGTAACCTCTACCTGAGTAATTAAAACCTCTGTCATGAAATTCAGATTGCTTATTATCAGTAAAAAAAATCCCAGTATTAAAATAGAAAGCATCATGGTACTGCATGCAGCAAGGGACATAAGAAAATTTCTTTTTATAGAGGTATAAACCTCTGAGAAAAAAAATCTGATACTGTTATAGTCCATGAATATATCCCCCTTTTTCCTGATCACTGAATATTGTTCCGTCTGTATGAAGGACTATTACGCGTTTTCTCGTCCTGTTTACAATACTCTTATCATGAGTTGCCATAAGAACAGTAGTACCCCTGGAGTTAAGGTCAATAAGAAGCTGGGTTATTTCCCATGATGTATCAGGATCAAGATTACCTGTAGGTTCATCGGCAAGTATAATAACAGGATTGTTAACAAAAGCTCTGGCTATGGCAACCCTCTGTTTTTCTCCTCCCGACAGTTCATCAGGATATCTGGTACCTTTATTTTCAAGACCAACCGATTCCAGGGCACGGGGGACTTTATAAGAAATCTCTCTCTGGCCTGCTCCTATTACCTGAAGAGCATAGGCAACATTTTCATAACAGGTTTTTTGCGGTAGCAGTTTAAAATCCTGAAATATAACTCCCAGTCTTCTGCGAAGATGGGGCACTTCATTTGCAGAAAGTTTTTCCACATCTTTACCGTCCACAAATACTTCACCTTCTGTCACTATTTCTTCCCTGTTTATGAGCTTCAGGAATGTTGATTTTCCTGTACCTGTAGGACCGACAATAAATACGAATTCACCTTTTACTATATTAATATTTATACCATTTAGAGCTTTCACTCCGTTAGGGTATATTTTACTGACAGATTTCATCCTTACTATAATATTTTCTTTATTAAGTTTTTTTGTAACTTCCTTATTAAGTTTTTTTGTAACTTTTTTATCAAGCTCTTCAGTAATTTCTTTATTAAGTTCTTCAGCAATTTCTTTATTAATTTCTGCGGGAAGCTCTTCGACAATTTCTTTATTAATTTCTGCGGGAAGCTCTTCAGCAATTTCTTTATTAATTTCTGCGGGAAGATTTTCAACAATTTCTTTATTAATTTTTTCACTAATTTCTCCGGGAACTTCTCCGGGAACTTCTTTATTATTGTCTTTATTATTATCTTTTTCCACCGATAAACTCCTTAGTAGTGAGCAGTAAGTAAAATAGCAAAACTACTCACTATTCACTGAAATATTATGCAGAAACACGGCCATTTCCAGAAATCTTATAGATTTTATTCAGCCATGTACAGAAATGAGAATAATAAGCACCGATAATATTTGTGAGAGCAAGGGGTTCCTCTTCATGATGATAATTATTAATTACCATTTCCACAAGTTCTTCCATTGTAACATCATTATGGTATACATTATGCATTTTTTCCAGTACCTCTTTATCATGAGCTAAAATATTATAAAGAGTCGATTTACCTCTTTGAATCCTGGCCCATATATATAAAATATCCATTATTGCCACAGTTCTTTTCTTTTCATCAGTGCTGTCAAGGAGAGGAAGTAATTCTGTAAAATCTCTTCTTCTTAAATTCTGTATAAGTCTGTATTTTCCTGTTCCTTCTATAATTCCTGCCACTACGTCAGACCAGAATTTTGTCTGAACCACTTTAGGAATAGATGTTATATCAATATAATCCAGAAAATATGAAAACATAGAAGCTACGGGGAAAGAGAGAATACTTCTGAAGAAATTCATTTTTTTAACTCCTTCGGAAAATCCTCTTATACTGTTATGAGTATAAAGATAACTTCCGTTGGCAAAAGCAAGGATAAAGAACCTGCTCCATCTTATAACAGTATCGTCCTTAAGAAACAGGGCGATTCGTTTATCAAAAACAAATTCGACAGTACTGAGTAAAGGTACAGAAAAACCTGTCCAGAAAATGGAATTGGCTATATTTTCAAAATTAATATCTTCAAGTCTCCATTCCCTTGGGTCAAAACCTGAATTGGATGTAAGATCTGCTATTACATTTCTGATAAATGTAATACCGAACCATATAAGAGTATAAAAACCTATTGTCATAGAAGCAGGTATGGCAGCTACTGATATTTTCATCAGATTTTTCAATGTCGGATTGAGGTAATCCCAGAAATTTTTCATATCCACATGGGTGAGATGTTCTTCATCTCCTACAAGATTCTTTTTAAACTCGGAAGCTTTCCCGAGAGATATGATTATACTTCTTCCTTCCTCATCTTTTTCATCATGTGAAGATATATGATTCCCCAGGGATATGTCTATATCGAAAGGTACCTCTGTATGAGTTTTATAAACATATCTCTGAGAAGAATTTTCCGGAATAGATGTAAGACGAATGAACCCCATGCCGGGGATCTTCGGGTCACGGCCGGTAGAATCACTTCCGCATCGTGTTTTTAAAGGGTTTGTATGATAATATTCCCAGGATTTAAAGAATTCATCTTCAGGAATATCAGTAATATGACACCTCTCACAGAAGCTTTTCATATCGTCATAAGAACCTCTGTTAATAAGATAGATAAAATTATTCAGCATATGATATTCCATAGGATTACGATATATACTGTCCTGCATATTAAAGGTTTCAACCTGTGTAATATATTTATGATGTCTTATAATAGTAGTAATTGCATTCTTTATACCCACTTCCAGAGGGTGAATGTATACAGTTTCACCTGCTGAAGCCCTGAGAGATTTAAGGACTTCTTCTTTGGAAAGAAAAGCTGAATCATAGTCAAAAGCTGCTTTATTTTCAAAATACTTCAATCTCAATTTTTCAGGCGTAAGTTCTTCATACTTGCTTCTGGCCATCTTATAAAGATATTCCAGGGCATTAAGATCTGTACGGGATTTTCTTTTCTGTTTTACTTCTTCCTGAAATGTCTTGTATTGAGCCTTCAAGGCAAGGATCCTCCTGTGAAGGACAGGTTTCAATCTTCTGTAAAGTAATTCACCGAGATGTTTCCTTGATGCCTGTCCTTCAAGAACAATACCTTTTAAATCTTCCCATAGCAATGGTTTAACTGTAAGAACATCCAGATTAAAAGTACCGAAATTCAATTCCTGAAGACAGTTCTGATTGAAATTATCCAGCATACGCCTGATAGTAGCCTGACGGTGTGATGTATTTTCCTTCAAACCTTCCCTGAAAAAAAGAAGCTTTTCTTTATTCAGAGTCAAAAAATCAATATATTCTTTTACATTGCCGAAATAAGGAAGCAAAAACATAAAATGTTCCCTGTTCCCGGCTTTACCGACAGAGAACTCTATGCCCATACATACCCTTATTCCGAGAATTTCCCCTGCTCTGACAGCTTCCTGTACTATTCTCGTATCGATAAAATTATAATAAGCAAGGGTAACCTCTGAAATACCTTTGATAAAAGCATCTAAAAGAACCTGGGAAGGAGTTTTTCTGCCTTCTGAAAGGTTGTCATGGACATGACCGTCCCAGCCGAGATCCATTTCACAGAGTTTTTTTCCTGTCTCAGGAACTTCTATAAGCAGATTTTTCTTTAATAATTCTCTTATTACAGCAGGGTGTCCGTGGGATGCTCTGGTAAAATCGGTCATAAATTCCATCTGCTTTCTGAGATTTCCCTTGTTTTTAACAACTTCCTTCATGAGAGCTGCCTGGAGCCTGGCAGTATTGAGAGGCATTGCCACATTCTGGGCATAAAGAGACTCCTGGATTAAATTTTCCAGAGCATCAAGCCTTTCTTCATATTTTTCAGACTCTAACTGCTGAACAATATTTATATAAGCTGTAGCAATACGAATACGTCTTTTGGCAATTTCCTTTTTAAATCCGCTCGGATGGGATTTTAAAGGAGGGATTTCTACAGGCTGTTCAATCTTACGATTAAGGACATTTACAAGATGCCGGACTTCCCTGTCAAAGCTCATAAAATTTATAAATTTATTGGCAAAAGTTCTTAACATGTTCAACTCACAATCTGATGCTCAGTATGACCGGAATAAAGGTAAAAGTCATTATCTGGCAAAATACAGAGCGGATTTCACAAAAGTCCTGAAAGCAATTTACTCGTGATGCGTAACGCGTGACGCGTGATGCGTAACAGAAGAATGTTCTGTAACTATTATTTTTTACCTGCATATTTATATTTTATTTATTTTCTTAAAATCCTTCAAAATATATGGAAATATTTATTTTTAACAAGTCGTAAGTGGTGAGTTGTAAGTAATTATACAAGTATTTTATCTCTTTAGAGGAATTAATAACCTGAAATAGAATTAAGTTTTTATATTATAGTTAGTTTCAATAACAATTCATAATGTAAGAAAAAGTGAATAGCGAAAAGTAAATAGTAAGTTATGTCCTATTCTTTTCACTTTTCACTTTTCACTTTTCACTCTAATTAAATTCTAATAAATTATGACATAAACTATAAAGCTATTAGGAAAAAATATGGAACACACTCTATTTATATTACCTCTTTTATTTTCAACAATCATTCTTCTGGGTCTGGCAATTTATGCATATCAATTTCAAAATATACCTACTGCCAGATATTTCAGAAATCTTATGCTTTTATGTGCCTTCTGGGCATTTTTTTATGCCATGGATATGCAGAGTTCTGATTTAACATTAAAAATCATTATTACAAAAATCAGACTCACCGGATTATCATTAAGTCCGCCTGTAATTTTTCTTATGGTAATAAGTCATATAAATAAATCAGAATGGATAAACAGGCGCCTTGTTACATCATTAATGATTGTTCCTTTTATTACCTGGATTTTTATATGGACACCGAAATATCATGAGATATTCAAATATAACTATCATATAGATACATCTGGCCCTTTTTCTGTTTTACTCTTTACAAATGGACTCTGGTACTGGATCTACTGTCTTTACTCTTATACTCTGGTGATGCTAACTCTAATATTACTCATAAAACATATAAGACATGGTTCTTCTTTTCATTACAGTCAGACTTTATTGATAATAATAGCCACAGTAATACCTGCCATAAGCGATATACTGTTTAATCTGGGAATTACACCGGTGAGGGGCTATAATATGACTCCTACCCTTCTCTCTGTTACAGGTATACTTTATGCCATAGCAATCTTCCGTTATCATATGCTGGATATTATACCTGTTGCCAGAAGTACTTTAATAGATAATATGAGCGATCTTATGATTGTCTTTGATGAAAAAAACAGACTTGCCGATATAAATCCTTCAGCCAGAAATATACTGGAAAAAACTTCTGCTGATTTAACGGGAAAACCATTCAATGAAATTTTTAATAGATGGCCTGATATACTTGCTCTTGAAAAGACAGATTCCATAAAAAAAGAAGTTCGTTTTCAGGAAAGAAATCTATATAAATATTACGATCTTTTAATCAGCCCTCTGAAAAGCAAAGAAAGTTCTTTCACCGGAAAATTAATAGTAATGAGGAATATAACAGAAAGAAAGGCCTTTGAAGAAGAACTTCATAAAGCAAAAGAAGAAGCAGAATCTGCCAGCAGAGCAAAAAGTCTCTTTCTTGCAAACATGTCCCATGAGATAAGAACACCTTTGAACGGTATTACCGGCATGCTGCATCTGCTCATTAATACAGACCTTACGGAAGAACAGAAGGAATATACGGAGACTGCGAAGAAAAGCTCCGAAATACTTCTCTGCATAATCAATGATATACTTGATTTTTCCAAAATAGAAGCGGGAAAACTGGATTTAGAGAATATCTCTTTTGATCTGGACATATTAATAAAAGACGTAACAGATATAATCTTCTTTGCAGGGAAACAAAAAAATCTCGATTGCAGATACACGATTTCTTCAGATGTACCTCTTTTTCTGAAAGGAGATCCTGTAAGAGTAAAACAGATTTTATTCAATCTTTTAGGAAATGCAGTAAAATTTACACGGAGAGGAGAAATTTTATTAAAAGCAGGCAAAGAGATGGAAGATGATAAAACAGTAACATTACACTTTTCCATTAAAGATACAGGGTGTGGCATAGCGGAAGAAAAACAGCATTTACTTTTTAAATCCTTCAATCAGATAGATAAATCTCATTCCAGAACATTCGGAGGTACCGGCCTCGGACTTGCGATATCCAATAATCTCTGCGAAATGATGGGAGGGAAAGCAGGTATAAAAAGTAAAGAAGAAGAAGGTTCTGAATTCTGGTTTACCATTAAATGTGAAAAGGATCTTATGAGAAAAGAAAAAATAGATAGTACATCAGCAATCTATAGCATGGGAGAAACATATTCGCAAAAAAATTATAAAAGACATTCGGATAAAATACTTATTGTGGAAGATAATATTATAAATCAGAAAGTCCTTATGAGTTTATTGAATAAAAACGGTTATACAAATGTTGCTTCTGTATATAACGGTTATGATGCAATAGAGTTCTTATCAAAGAAAGCCTGTGATCTGGTAATAATGGACTGTCAGATGCCGGGGTTAGACGGTTATGAAACGGTAAACTTGATAAGAGAGCCTTATTCTCCTGTAATTAACAGAAATATACCTGTCATAGCAATGACTGCAAGTGCAATGAAAGGTGACAGAGAAAAATGTATCGATGCAGGCATGAATGATTATATGACAAAACCTGTAAAGGTGGAACTTCTCATGGGAATCATAGAAAAATGGCTCTCAGGCCGGGAAGATATAAAAATCATAGAGAAAAGCCCTGTTCCGGAGGAAAAATATGAAATATTTAATCATAAGGCCCTTGTTGAAAATCTCACAAACGATGAAATGGTTGCGAAAAATGCTGTACGGTTATTTATAGAAGATACGGCAAAGACTTTGAATAATTTAAAGGAAGCATTGAAAAAAAACGATATGAATTCAGTCAAATCTCTGGCCCATGTATTGAAAGGTTCTTCTGCCATGATATATGCAGAAGTTCTTTCCAGCTATGCAAAAGAGCTTGAGGAGAAAGCGAAAAAAGGATTTTTAGATGACGGAGAAGACTGTATAAAAAAAATTGACGAATATTTTGAACGATTCAAAGAAGTTGCCGGACAGTGGATTAATTGAGGAAAATTTTTATTACATGCTTATGTTCAGGTAAGTCAGTGACCATTTTATCAGCTTCTGCCGGACAGGCTCTTACGAAGAAAAATCATTTGCCTTATATCATTTGTTTTGCAGACAATAAATTAACCCTTATTTAATTGTTAATTCTATATAAAAAACTAATTTTTCTTCTCCAGAGCCTCACCGGCAGAAGCTTTTTACGAATACCCTTCCTTCAGCTTCCCAATAACAGGAGTTACGCATTTTGTCATTGCGAGGAGCGGAGCGACGAAGCAATCCCAACAGTTTCTACTGTAATAATGGGATTGCTTCGCTTCGCTCGCAATGACTGGTTCTTCTGTATTTT
>JBEHWO010000096.1:0-18259 GCA_040217695.1 Vulcanimicrobiota bacterium
CCGCGTGACATGGTTCTTCGGACTCAGGTAACGAAGAAAGCTCAAAACCCCGGCATTCCCCCCCACGGCCTCCCCCCGCAAACTGAACTTTATCGCCATGCCAGTTTAAAATTTTAGAACCGGTACATATGACATCAGGAGGAGATTTTTTTATGGCTTCAACCATTTTAAAAAGCCAGTCCTCTGTTACTCTCATATCATTGTTTAAAAAAGCCACATATTCTCCATTTGCCATAGAAGCAGCCATATTATTCGGTTCTGCAAAGCCAAGATTTTTTTTATTCTCTATTATTTTAACGTCAGGAAAATTTTCTTTCATAAAAACAACAGATCTGTCGGAAGAACCGTTGTCTACCATAATAAATTCAATAGCTTCTGCAGGGTAGGTCAGATTTTTCAGGGATGTAAAGCAATCTTTAAGTAAATCAAAACCGTTATAATTGATTACTATTATTGATACCAGAGGATGGTCACACAAAATTACGTCCTCCTCATGAAATAGCCTAATAACTCCTGGCCAAGATAATTAATCTCATCCAGAAAAGGTTGAATAAAATAATTTACTCCTCTGTTACAGGATTTAAATGCAGAATAAACATTACGTGCTCTGAAATGGCAGAGGGCCTGAATAAAATGAATTTTAACATGGCAGGGATATTCACCGAGATATATGCGTAAAAGTTCTGCTGTTTCAGCATAATTCTTCTGTTTCATGAAATCGTCAAGTTTATTGAGAATATATTTATCCATAAGATATTTACGTACCATATCAGAATAAACCTTCATTTTCAACCTGTTGGACGATATATTGGTTTTATCGGTTCTGACCCTGTATTCACCTGTAATATGCTTTACATGAGAAAATTTAAACTTCTGTGCCATATGAGCCCATAGTTCCCAGTCCATAACAACAGGAAGTTTTTCGTTAAAATAACCTGTAACCTTCAGGCAATCTCTCCTGTGCATCAGTGCTAAAGGTGCCAGAATATGATTCCTGACTAAAAACATTGCTGGTACAACATCTCTGGAATATATTTCCTTTGACGTGGTAACATATACTCCATCTCTTTTTTCCTGTCTTACACAGTAAGTATCACTGTAAGCCACATGGAGTTTCTCTTTTTCCAGACACGTAACCAGTGTTTCAAGATGGTCAGGATAATAAAAATCATCATCATCAAGATAAGATATATATTTACTCCCTGAGGCCCACAGACCTGTATTGAGTGCTCCTGAAAGTCCTTTATGAGGAATCTTGAAATATTCTATCCGCTCATCATGGAAGCTCCTCAGAATATCTTCTACGTCAATATTTCCTCCGTCATTTATAACGAGAATTGAAAAATCTTTACATGTCTGATTTAAAACACTCTGTACACTTTCTGCTATAAAATCCTTCCTGTTATATGTAGGCATAATAACAGAAACCATCGGCATAGAAGCCCCGGAAGAAACTATTTTCCCGTATCTCTTTCTTACAGCAGTTCTTCTGATTTCGTCTATTATTTTTTCAATAGAAGAAATTTCTGAATTACCTGTATCGAGCTTCAGGAAAGGTTCAGGAAGGTTCAGAGTTTTCTCACTTTCTACAAGCCATAATTCATATTGTTTTTCTAAAGTTTGTCTATCCATAGGCTAAATCAGTGACCAGTGACCAGTGACCAGTTATCAGTTATTTTTATTAATCACGTATATTCACTCTTCACGACTCACAACTCACTATAATCGTGACGCGTAACGCGTGACGCGTGACGGGTAAGGTATCTCTTCACTTTTCACTTTTCACCCTTCACTCTTCACCCTTCACTTTTCTTCAAAAGAATTCTCACGGGATTAACTATATCCTCTTCTGTAAGCTCTGCCAGACAGGTAAATTTTTTACACTTTTCTTTTATACATTTCAGATTACATGACGTATCTTT
Organism: Vulcanimicrobiota bacterium; assembly: GCA_040217695.1. Classification (GTDB taxonomy): domain Bacteria; phylum Vulcanimicrobiota; class SpSt-956; order SpSt-956; family JAKJGF01; genus CALARM01. Next base: position 1,923 of record JBEHWO010000096.1, read on the forward strand.
TCTCACTATAATATGATCGCATTTATATGGTTTCCATCTGGGAGGTAAATCGCTTTTAAGGGCAAAAATAGCCACGGCAGGAGTTTTACAGGCAGCAGCTATATGCATGGGGCCGCTGTCCATAGAAATAAACACATTACACCTTTTTATAAGAGCAATCAATTCTTTAAGCGACAGTTTACCTGCCATATTTAAAGGTTTTATCTTCATAAAAGCTTCCATTCTGGAAACAAAGTCTATTTCATTTTCTCCTCCTGTAATAACCAGCTTTGCTCCTGTTTCTCTCTGTACGGCATCGGCAATGGCGGCAAAATTTTCATAGGGCCAGTCAGAAAGTGAAAGCCCTCTTCCGGGATGAAAACCGACAAGCAAATCTCTTTCCTGTATGCCATAATTTTTCAGCAAAGCAAAAATTCTTTCTCTAAAAAATTTATTTACAGGTAGACACAGTTCAGGTTCTGTCATACCTGCCCCTGCTTCTCTGGCAAAATCCATAAGACAGTCAACCCAGTGACTTTCTCTGTCTTCCATTACCGTTCTGAGACGAACCTTTTTTGTATAAAGAAAACTGTAAAGAAGGCGAAAATCCTGACCTATTCTTACAGGAATTCCTGCAAGATAAACCATCCAGGCAAATCTGGCAGTACTCCAGAGCACAAGGGCCATATCAAAACTATAAGATTTTATTTTATTCAGCAGATAAAAAAAAGGAGCTCTCTCTTTATCATTATCAGGATCTTTATCAGGAATAATTTCATCTATATAAGGATTTTCACTCAATATATCCGCTGCATAAGGACTTACTACCATGGCAAGAAATTCTAAAGGTAATTCTTCTCTGACTGATTTAAGAACAGGAGTGGCAAGAATAACATCACCTATACCGCCATGGGCAAGTATAACCAGCGCCTTCATTTAAGTACTCCCGATGCCTGAAACTGTATCCAGCATAATCTGGCATATATACCGTTTTGTTTTATTAATGCTTCATGTGTTCCTGTCTCTTTGATTTCGCCGTCTTCTATGACAACTATTTTATCTGCATTATAAATAGTAGACAGCCTGTGAGCTATGACAAAACATGTTCTGTCTTTCATTAATTTAGCAAGAGCTTCCTGTATAAGACTTTCCGATTCGCTGTCAAGAGATGACGTGGCTTCGTCCAGTATTAATATTCTCGGATTTCTGAGTATAACCCTTGCAATGGCAATCCTCTGTCTCTGCCCTCCTGAAAGTTTTACCCCTCTTTCACCTACAACAGTATTATAACCATCAGGGAAAGAACATATAAATTCATGGGCATTTGCCATAAGGGCAGCTTTCTCTATTTCCTCAGAAGTAGCTCCGAGTCTTCCGTAGGCAATATTTTCATAAATAGTCCCGTTAAATAAAATACTGTCCTGTGGTACGATACCTATCTGTTTTCTTAAAGAATAAAGATTGTAATCCGATATATCATAGCCATCTATGAAAATCTTACCTGAAACGGGATTGTAAAATCTCATAAGAAGATTTATAAAGGTACTTTTCCCCGAACCACTCGGACCTACAAGAGCCACTAAATTACCCGATTGAACGGAAAGATTAATATTTTTCAACACTTCTTCCTGTTCATTATATTTAAAATAAATATCTCTGAATTCCACATTACCATTTATAGGAGGAAGATCTTTCAAATTTTTGCCATCAGCGGCTTCACATGGTACATCCAGAAGTTCCACTATTCTCTCTGCCGAAATCAGACCTTTCCGCAGGTCAGTGTATGTTACGGTAAGACGATTGAGAGGCGCGCAGGCAAGACCGAGATAACTCCAGAATACAAAAATATCGCCTGCACTGATTTTTCCTGTTATAACTTCATATCCTCCGTACCAGACAACACATGCAATACCTATGGTTGTAATAAGTTCTACTACAGGAGTCTGAGTTGCGGTAAGCTGTTCTGATTTTAATGTATAACGGAGATTCTTTTTGTTTGCATTATTAAATCTTTCCAGTTCATAAGGTTCTCTGCAAAAAGCCTTTACTATTCTTATACCGGAAATTATTTCCTGCATCATAGATGTAAGGTCGGAAAGATTTTGCTGAAGGAGTTTGGTTACAGAAGCAATCTTTTTGCCAAACTTGCCTGTAATAAGAGCAATCATGGGGGCAAGAAGCATTGTCACAATGGTCAGAGTCCAGTCTTTGTAGAGCATCCATCCGAAAGCAAATACAAGCATAACAGTATCATTGACCAGTGTTATAACAACATTTGTAATGACATGCTGCAGAATTAATACATCAGTAGTCACACGGGTCATGAGATCACCTGTTTTACTGCTTTCATAAAAACTTACAGGCAATTTTCCGAGATGGGAAAAAATCTTATCCCGCAGATCTCTTATTATACTCTGGCCGGCAAAACACATCAAATATCTCTGAAAATAAGAGGAAATTCCTTTTGCCAGCATGGCGCCTACAATCATGAATACAACTAAATTCAGAGAATGCAAATCTTTTTTATCCAGCACATTTGTCACTACATATTTAAGGAGAAACGGCTGAACGAGGGTACTCAGATTGGCCAGGCCTGTAGCAATAGTGGCTATAAATAATATAAACCAGTAGGGTTTTAGATAATTGAGGAAAAATAAATATCTTCTCATAAAATAAACACATATCTTTATTGATCGTAACGCGTGACGCGTGACGCGTGACGCGTTACGCGTTACCGGGACTTCAAATACTCTGCCTGAGGACACATTATGCAGGATCAATCAGAAACAGAATATCACCGCTCTGAACAACTTCTTCGTTTTCCCTGAGTACCTTCACTACAGTACCGGATACCTCTGCAGTTATTTCATTCATAAGTTTCATAGCTTCTACAATGCATAGAGTCTGTCCTGCAGATACTTTATCCCCCGGTTCGGCAAAAGGAGGAGCACCGGGCCATGGAGCCCTGTAAAACACTCCTACAAGAGGTGAGAGAACTTTGTAATACTGGCTGTAATCTTCTTCCGTTTCCTTCACCGGAGGTGACACTTTTTCATTACTCTGTACAGCCTGAACTGCAGGAGGTTCATAAACTGCACCGGCAGGAAGAACAAAAGTATGGCCGTCTTTTTTTCTGTCTCTTCTTATTTCTATTTTTACTCCGTCATACTCTATAACAAGTTCTGATATATCACATCTGTCAGATACTTCAATCAATCCCTGTATGGCATTAAAATCTAAATTCATAATTCACCAAACCTTTTCAGTGATCAGTGATCAGTGATCAGTGATCAGTTATATTAAATATACTAACGGCTATAACTTATGACAGTTACAACCTGAAAATCCGTCGTATTTTCATCACGCATTACGCGTCACGCTCTCACATTATTTGCTTTTTCAGCAAATCTATTAAATCATCTATTTTTACAGAAAGCTGTTCTCCTTTTTTCATATCTCTTACTATAACTTCTTTCTCTTCGAGTTCTCTGTCACCTATTATTATAGCCAGAGGAATATTCATCTTATTTACAAGATTTAACTGTCCCCTGAGTCCTTTATCACTTACAGACAGTTCTGCCGAAATGAACTGTTCTTCTCTTATTCTTGTAACAAGTTCAACACCATATAAAGCTGCCTCTTTACCGAGAGGAATTACCATGACTCCGACTCCGCGGGACGGGCCAAAAGATAGCCCCTGTTTTTCCATAACCATAATAACCCGTTCAAGTCCTGCTGCCACACCGACACCGGGAGAAGGCTTTCCTCCAAGGACTTCCATGAGATTATCATATCTCCCGCCGCCGCATAAAGAACTCTGGGCTCCGAGATCCTGAGAAACAACTTCAAATACTGTTCTTGTATAATAATCAAGACCTCTTACAAGGGTATGTTCAATATTATAGGATATATTAATTTTATTCAAACATGTGGTAACACTGTTGAAATGCTCCTTACATGACTGACATATCGTTTCAAGTGTAGAAGGACATTCAGAGGCAACATGTCTGCAGCCTTCATTTTTACAATCAAGTATTCTGAACGGATTTCTTTCAAAACGACTTCTGCAATTATCACACAGCGAATCCAGATTATTTCTGCAAAATTCTATTATTTTCTCTCTGGAAGCAGGTCTGCATTCTGCACAGCCTATACTGTTAATGCTTACAGATAATCCTTTAAGTCCGAGATTCTTATAAAATCTGAAAATTAAATCTATAACTTCCACATCCAGAAGAGAGCTGTCAGAACCTATTACTTCTATTCCAAGCTGATGGGCCTGACGATATCTTCCATGCTGGGGCCTTTCATATCTGAAAATAGGACCTGCATAAAACAATTTCAAAGGAGGGAAAAGGGACATATTATGTTCAATGACAGAACGCATAACAGGAGCTGTCCATTCAGGTCTGAGAGTAAGACTCCTCCCCTTTTTGTCCAGAAAAGTGTACATTTCCTTTTCAACAATATCGGTTGTTTCACCGATACCACGGGTAAAAAGTTCAGTATGTTCAAAAATCGGTGTCCTGATTTCTTTGTAACCGTATAAAAAAGAGAATTTTCTGAATAAATCTTCTATATATTGCCATTTTTCCACAGTTCCAGGCAGTATGTCCACAGTTCCTCTTGGTACTTTACAGAGCATTTTTCATTAACCTCTCAATACTTTTTTTGCTGACACGGGCATGAGCACATATAGTATATTTCATAACTTATTAGAATTTAAGTTGTCGTGACGCGTTACGCGTAACGGGTTTAATCCCTGCGCATCACGCATTACGCTTTACGCATTACCAGGTCATTATTTATTGATAGTTATAAAATTAACTATAATAAAAACTCACCTCAATAAAAACATTATCAAATTATACAGGATTTTTTTCATTATTGCAATTAATTAATAAAAAATCGCTCTGATTTCTTCAGAGCGACAGGTGCAAATTAGCCTTTGTAATATTATTCTGGTTGATTACTTATATGAAGTATAATATTAAAATTTTAAAAAATTTTTTTTAAATGTAAAAAAATGTAAATTTCTAAAATTACAGAAAGTTTTACGTAAACTTACTGTGTACGGCAACATGTAAAACAGTATCCAGAAAAAGCTTCTGCCTGGCAGGACCTGAAGAAGAAAAATTATAGTCCACCAGGTTAAATTTTTCCGTTTTTATATAAATTAGGTGTTGGGTTATGCTGTTAAACTGAGCAAAGCAGATTTCATTTCAATAAGTCCTTGTATAAGTCCCTGTGGGGGGCTATCAGTTCGTCTTCCAGTTCCGGGAAAGGGCCCTCCACCTTGATGGGCTTTTGCCCCGTCTTGAAGACATCGCGACACGGCAGGTCCATCGTCGGGTTGTTCTTGTTGGCGCCGGTCAGTTTTTTTAATGTCGTTTCCGAAACGCCATAGACCACGTTTCCGATGTTGGCCCAATAGATGCTTGCGGCGCACATGCAGCACGGTTCGAACGTAGTCACCAGGGTACAATTCCACAGGTAATCGGAGTCGTACTTCGCAAAGGCCTGCCGTGAGAGCTCTGTTTCGGCATGCGCGATGGTACTCAGGTTTCCCTGTTTCATCAGCACCGTCTCGCCATCCGGCGCCACAAGCACTGCGCCAAAGGGGAGGTGGCCGGCTTCCAAAGCTTCCTTGCCGACCTCATTGGCCGTCCTCAGATGTTTCAGTATCTGCTGATGATCAAGGGGAAAATCCTCCCGATCCGAAGAGGGTTGCCAGTCCCCGGATTCCATCCCTGAGCTCGCGGAGACAATTTTCTTCGTGTCGGAAACATTCAGCCTGTCCTGATTGTCGCCCACTATCTGACCGTAAAGTTCGCTTTTGTAGCTTTTTTCATCGTTTGTTGTTTTCATTGTGAAGGCGCCGAGGAACAAAAGCAGAAACAAAAGCAGAAATACTAACGAAACTTTCATTGCGGTATTCTTCATTTTTTATTTTCTCCTTTCGTTTGTTATGTCTCGATCCATTTTCCATCATGTCATTTAGCGTGTTTCCATAACTGATAGACAGTATTCCTTTCTCCAGGTGACCACCTATACATCCGAAATTAATTTAATTACCCTCCTTTCAGTAAATTTTCCGGTGGATTTATCCACACTGTAGATGGCACATCCGGTGGAGTTGGAAGTTTTTTCACAAACCTTTCCGGATGTTTCTCACAAGCTGTCTTTAAAACAATTTGTCTCTACTTTATAACAGATTTTTACTGCCCGTACTGAACAACTCCAAATTTTTCACATCAACCCATATTTAAAACCAGGAGTTTAAGTTCTGTCATTTCTTCTATGGCATATCTGAGCCCTTCTCTTCCGAAACCGGATTCCTTTATGCCTCCGTAAGGCATGTTATCGGCCCTGAAAGTAGATAAGTCATTAATTATTACTCCGCCTGTTTCTATATGTTCGAAAGCATAAAAGATATTCTTTATATCACCGGTAAAAACTCCGCACTGAAGTCCGAAAATTGAATTATTAACCATATTTACTGCTTCCGAAAAATCTTCATATGGCATAATACATACGAGAGGTGAAAAGGCTTCCTCACAGAAAACCTTCATGGAAGGTCTTACCTCTGTAAGAACTGCAGGTTCTACCATATTGCCGCCCGGCGATTTGCCTCCGAGTAACAGTCTGGCTCCTCCACTGAGAGCATCTTCTATAAAGCTCATAGCCTTATCCTTTCCGGAAGAATTAATCAGGGGGCCAACATCCGTATTTTCATCAAAAGGATCGCCTGTTTTCAGTTTTTTAGTTTCTTCTATAAATTTATCCAGAAAGGTCTGGAAAATCTTATTCTGTACAAAAATCCTCTGAACCGATATGCACACCTGACCGGAAAAAGAAAAACTGCCGAGAACACATCTCTTTACTGCAAAATCCACATCAGTGTCATTATGGACTATAACACCTGCATTGCCTCCCAGTTCAAGAGTCACCTGTTTTTTAGCAGCCAGACTTTTAAGATGCCACCCCACAGGAGGACTTCCTGTAAAAGAAAGAATTTTTATTCTGGGGTCTGAAGCAAGTTTTTCCGCTATACGGGAAGGACAGCACAGAGCATTTACGGCACCTTTCGGAAAATCTGTTTCTCCTATTATTCCTGCAAGTTTAAAAGCAGTCATGGGAGTCTGGGAAGAGGGTTTCATAATTACGGGGTTTCCCGCTGCAATTGCAGGAGCAACTTTGTGGGCTACCAGATTGAGAGGGAAATTAAAAGGGGAAATAGCAGCTACAGGGCCCCTGGGAAATCTCCCCGTTATTCCCTTTCTCCCCGCAGATGCCGGGATAATATCAAGGGGAAAATATTCGCCGTGTATTCTGGATGTTTCTTCCGATGCCAGAGTGAAAGTGTTTATAGCTCTGTCCACCTCAACTCTTGAGTCCTTTATAGGTTTTCCTGCTTCCAGGGTTATAAGTTTTGCAAAATCTTCTTTTTCTTCCTTTATTCTACCTGCTATATACTTTAAAATTTCTGCTTTCTTATAAACAGGAAGTTTTTTTGTAAGACTGAATGAACCGGAGGCAGAGTTTATGGCTTCTTCCAGTTCTTCATGCCCTGCCTGAGACACCTTTCCGGCAACCTCTCCGCTATAAGGATTAATTACATTGAGTTTAACAGAAGAATCTACATAGGTACCGTTTATAAAATTCTTAAATTCCAGCATAAAATTTCCTTTCTCAATTTTATAGTTACTTTCATAAATAAATGGTCGTGACGCGTGACAGGTGGTTCGCGATGCGTGATGCATAATGCGTGGTTTCACCGACCGGGCGACCACAGGTCGCCCCTGCTCACGACTCACTATTCACTACTCACTTTTCACCACTCACCACTCACTAAAATCATCATAATTCCTGCCATGAATATATTGTAAGTATGGGCTTCACGGGAATTTTACCGGCTCTCTGATTAAAATATTCTTCATAAAGAATGATGGAAGAAGCACCGTTTAACCTGACATCTCCATTATGGCCCTGAGGAGAAACACCTGTTTTCTTATTGGTAATAACATTGCCTACAATTCTAACAGGCCACCATCCGGAAGGGTTTGTCCAGTTAGTAGTATAAAAATCACCATGAGTAAAAAATACTCCCTGAAGAAAAACATCATTTGCACCTGTATAAAGACTGGGATTATATTTAAAGGTATCCCAGCTTATTTGCTCTATCCAGTCGGAACATCCGGAAGGCATATGCTTGAACCAGTATGCAACATCATCAGGTACCGGTTTTAAACCTTCATTTACAAGTTTATAATTTGCAACTCCCTGCAGAATCTGTCTTCCACTGATACCGGGGAAGCCTACAAGAGCCTTGGAAATATTACTGTTATTGTACCATGCCGTAGCCGTAGCTGCATCCACCTCCTGAAGTCCTAACATATTGAATACTTCAGCAACTTTCATGATATCCTCCGGTGCTTTTTGATACCACTCATCCACCATACCGGTCCACTCCCAGCTAATACCGAAATGACCTATACTTATATCACCATCTGTAAACACGGCAACACCGTGTGAGTTTCTCCTGTCTACAGTATACTGATTGACTTCACCTATCTTTAAAGCCATCCCTCTGGTATTAGGATCAGGGGTATTGGGATCTACATAACCGGCAACATATATATTTCCATAAGAGCTATTAAGTATGGTGCCATCTATTTTCAGTATACCATTTACAAATAAACTGGCATTGTTTAACAGATGAATGTTTCCGTCCATAGTCCCCCCCCCCGCCGTATCATGGGATACATAAAGACTGCCATTTACAAAGATATTATGATCTACAGTTAAACGACCTTCATGATGATATGTCAGGGTATCGTCTATAGCAGGTACAAGATTGACTGAAGGACGGAGAATACTGTTAGGATCGAGCCCTGAAGGAGCATCAGGGTAAACTTCAGGGGTATAACAGGCTGAATTATTGGGGTCTCCGTCTGTTACATTCGGATCACCGATATCCCAGTCTACAAGTCCTATTGTATCTGCCTGATTTGGTTCAAGAAATCTCTGATCTATTGTGAGTCCGGACGAAGGGGCAGGTATATTTCCGTTGGTACAGAGAAGACTTCCGTTCAAAATACTATACCTGTTCAGATCATTATAAGTAATATCTCCGTGAGAATAAAGGGTCCCGGCTCCGGGACTCAGAATATTAATATTTTCAATACCTGTTACCAGAATTTTGTCATTACCTAAAGATATCGAGCCATCAACACCGGAACCGAAATATGTGTGTTTAACAGTTACTTTAACAGTCCTCTTAAAGCCGTTGTATTCACCCTGTCCTATAATCATTGCCGTTTCTCCGTAAATGTCTGTACTCGCAAGAGACGGATAAAAAGATGGCCCTCCTATAACGGTTCCTTTCTGGGGATTATTGAGATTATCGACATAAGCTAACCTGCATTTTCCGGGAAGTCCATTCACATTCGTTATATCTCTGGTAACAAAGGACATTCCGGAGGGAGAGCCCGGCATATAACCCGGGGGCCAGGGCGTAACAGTGGCCCAGCTGGTTTCAAGCTCATATATGCCATACATACAGGCAGAATTTGCAAGATTAAGAGCCTGAAATCTGGAATTGATGTTTCCCATTGTTCTTATGCTTCCTGTGCTCAGAGTAACTATGGATAAAGAAATAATCAGTAAAATCACCATCACGCACAGTACCGTAAAAAGGACTATTCCATGCTTCTTAAAATATCTCATTAAAGTTCACCTCTCTGATAACGGTAAATATACCCCTGATTGATTACTGCTACCCGGGGGGTTTTAAGTGCTGGGTCAGGAAGATTAAAACCCAAAACCAGAAACGCGGAACCTGATTTTAACTGATGCCGAATTTACCGGTTTACCCGGAGCGGTAATTAGAGACAGAGCGACAGGAAATGTACTCATATATAGTAAATTTTAGTCTATAAATTTCAGATAGTCAAGATTTTTTTTTATTTAACTGAAACTTACGTTGAGACTTTTCTTTTTAAAATCACTATAAATATATTTTAAACATGATAATAATTTGATATAATAAAATACAGGACTCCCAGTATAAAAAGAAGGACTAACAGGTAATGGTTCTCAACATAAAAAAAGGTTTATCTTTAATAGAAATTTTGATTTCAATGATCATTCTGCTGTCAGGTGTACTGGTAACCTTTGGTGTTATAGCACAGGGACTTATGATGATAAAAAAGGGAGAAAACATTACTATAGCATCAAATCTTGCCATGGCCCAGTTTGAAGTTTACAAAGAAAATTTTCATATGATTCCTTTTTATCCCGGCATACCGGATCCAGACAACAATGACTATTATTACCCTGACAGGGAAAATGATACAGATCCGAATCAGGCAGGTAAATTTGTCCATCATGAATCAGACACATCGGATCTTCCGGGGGGAGACGGTGCCTATTACGGTGCCCAAGGCCCCAGTGCAAATTTTTACAACAGAGCCAATCCCGGCGGAGACATTACGGTTCCTCCTTATTATGATCTCAACCAGGACGGATTTCCCAATGATATAATAGAGCCTTTTAAACCCGTAAAAATAAAAAGTGTAATATTCACACCTGTTGTCGAAGTAAAGTTATGGAATAATGGTTTTAATATAAATAAAATCAAACACCTGATCGTTACCGTATACTGGAAAGAAAGGGATGCTATGGGCATGAAGTCCGGTTTAAAACATGTTTCTTTTGAAGGATTTATTACAAGAACAAAACCGGATCCATGGTGATGTTAATTATTTGCAGGCTTTACGTCGGTAGTCAGAACAGTCTGTTCAGAAATATCATGACCATTCGGATCTTTTCCCACTTTAACCCTGGCATCGACTGTAATATGAACTACCGGTATGCTTACATTAACAAGGGAAGGATTATATAAATCAAATTCTATACTGTAAATCTCTCTGGCTATTTTTCTGTCATCTGTAATGGAACCGGATGCGACACTGTAGGCAGGAGGACAGCTGAGAGGATAGGAAGGATTAAGGAAATCTTCCAGCATATCCTTCGGAACCGCTTCCGGATATAAAGAGCTTTTCGGATGTCCTGTAACCTGAATCACCCTTCTGTAAACCTCTTTTGTTCCCATTTTTTTGAAATAAACTACATATCTGTTCCATTCTAATTTCCCGTCTTTCATATTCGTATTACCGGATGCATCATCATTATTTCTGGAGGTAGGAAAACAGATTGCATCCCATATTTCGTTCGGGTCTCCTCCGTTATCATAACTTTTCTTTATTGCTATACCGGGCTCATAACTTTCATTTAATTCCCTGCAGAGTCTGTCAATAGCCAGCTGTGCTTCCTGCTGTGTTACCAGTTTGTTTCTGGACCTATGAAAGGCTTTTATTCCCTGAACACATATCGTGCCTATGGCAGAAAGAAATACACCGAAAAGAAATATGACAATCAATAATTCTATAACAGTAAAAGCCTTTTTATCTTCTTTTATTTGCTTAATATTTATTAGCATCTCTACACCAAAATTTATTCCTTCAGAATAAATATATTTTATTTTATAGTAAAAGTCAAGCATATATCAAGATTGGTCATAAGCTGACCGGTATTATAAAAAACAAATTTATGATATAATTTCATCATTATTCAAATCATAAAGGAGTGATTTTTTTGATTTATCAGGTAATTTTATTTTTATCTATCTATATGCTCTCATGGTGTCCGTCTGTATCATCAGGTGAACTATACGGGAACATAGTAGCACAGACAGGGCAGTCTAAAACCTATAAAGAAAAAGTGGCAAAATCTCTCAAACATTTTGAAAAAGGTAAAGAAGCCTATATGGCAAATAATTTTGAGACTGCTGAAATTGAATTCAGAGAGGCCCTTGCCATTAATTCAAAACTTTCAGAAGGACACCTGTATCTTGGCAGAACCCTTGCAGCGGTGAAAAGATATGATGAAGCCATAGGGGAACTGGAAATATATTCCCGCTCTCATTACAATGAACCGGAAATTTATACCGAAATAGCACTCATATATGAGAAACAGAAAAATTTTCCCAGAGCTATGACCTATTATAAATATGCACTGAGTGCTTACCCTGACTTTAATAATATATTCCATAAAGATCTTGTATCTACTGACAGTGAGGTTAATTGTTTAGAACAGAAGCTAAAGGATAATACTTCCGATAATGAGACACGAATAAAACTGTTTCTTATTTATGAAAAGAAGGCAAGATTATCTAAAGCCATATACCATATAAAAAAGATTCTTTCTTCTCTCAAAGGGGACTCTGTTCTTAATAAAGATACTGTATATACAGTTGAAGACTACAAAGAAGAAGGTATAAAATCTCTGAGTAAAAAGCAGTTTGATAAAGCATTAAACGAGTTTACCTGCGCACTTCAACTGGATCCGAAAGCTATGGAAATTTATTATTATATGGCTGTAGCCTATGAAGCACTCAAAGATTATAAAAAATCCCTTGACTGTTTTAAACTCTATACCCATTCTGCAAATGCCTCTGCCGAAAATCTTCACGATTGCTACAGAAAGATGGGGGAAATTTACGAAAAACTCGGGAATTACAGAGAAGCCCTTTCACGGTATAAATATTCCCTTAACTGTATTCCTGAATATGCAGAGATGTTTAAAATAAAAGTAGATATAAGTGATAAAGAAATAAAAAGACTGAACACTCTGCTTAAAACAAAACCTGATGATACGGAAACAATGATTAAACTCGCTATTATATATGAACAGAAAGGTAAATTTCAGGAGTCTCTCAAATTTTATAAGATACTCATAAATAAGGGGTTGTAAAAAAATAACCTTATCATATTTACAATCGTGACGCGTAACGCGTAACGCGTGACGGGAGGAGATTAATTGTTCTAACAATTTGCCGGACTTGTTTTTCTTGCAGTCCTGAGTGGTGAAAATTAATCCTGCTCACCTGTCAAAATATTTTTTACATGAGCTGTTTTCATTGATAGCTCCCGGTTCCAGAAGAGTAATTAATTCATTGAAGGCTTTTTTCAAAAAGCCTTTTTTCATATACACCCAGGCAAGGCCGTCAACGACATATTCATTATGAGGAGAAGATTTCTTGAGTTTTTTATAACCTGAAATCACCTGTTCAAAATTGTCAGGATTATCTATGAACATATTCTTATAATTTATTATTTTTCTTTGAATTTTATCATCATACTCAGCATTTTCTTGCTTTTTATCATAAGAAACTTCAAGATCTTTTTTTGTTAGAATATCATCAGACGAAACTATGACGGAAGGAGTATTCACAGGTTGAGTAACTTCTTCTTCCTGCTGAATTGCAGGGAATTTTCTTGCGGAAAATACTAGAGAAGATGTATCACTGATAGAAGCAGATGAATCTTCTGTATATGTCTCTTCAGGTTGTTTCTTTTTATCAATGCCCAGATGAACCATTTTTAAAGCCTCAAGTTCACCTGCCACAGGGACATACAGGGGAACCTTTGCATCCCTAATCCTCAAATTACTCATGATACTGTTCAGGTAATATAAATCATTTGCCAGTTTACTGTCATTCTCGGCAGATTGGACTTCATAATCGAGTATTTCAAAAAATCGCGCATCCAGTTTCTGCCTGTTCATCTGAATGGCAGGAATTAAAGCAGTAAAATCTTTTTCCAGCAGTTCTTTAATCAGATTGAGATAAATCCTGTCAACATGTTTATATTCAAAGCCCTCCTGTTCTGCCAGACCTTCTTCCTCAAGTTCTATTGTATCTTTATCTTTAAATATAATATCGGAAGTAATACCGCCGGGAAGTGTTTGAGTATCATAATCGGATGCTTTGGAAGACGGTTTTGAAGGAACCCCAAAAAGATCATATATTTCGGAACCATCTATATCTTCTTCACCTCCGGCAGAAACTCTGGCTTTAGCTGCTTTGATTTTCTCTATGGATTTATTAAAGATGGATTTCATGCCAATACTGAAAAATCCTTCTTTATTTCTTGCAGCTATTAAAGAATCAAGAGCATCGGGATTTTCCATCTTGCCGAGAGCTATAGCAGCACCTTTTCTTATATTCACATTTTCACTTTTCAAACACTCAATTAAACTGTGTAAAGCCTTTTTCTCTTTAAAATTACTTAAACTCTTTATGGCAGCCAGGCATACGTCATTATTCTGATCTTTAAGTTTCTTCATCAGAGCATATATAGAAGTAGGATCTTTTATTTTTCCAAGAGCGTACACGCCTGCCTGTCTTAATATTGGATTATTGTCGTCAAGGACTATATCGGCTAAAATAGTTGAAGATCTTCTATCTCCAAGTTCACCCAGTCGATTTATGGCTTCCAGTTTTGATTTATCATCTTTCAAGGAACAGAGTTGATTCATCCAAAGGTCCACTTCACTCAGTCTTTTTGTTACAAGGAAATGCTGCCTCATCGCCTGTTCCAGAGCGATACCCATTTCACCTGCGCTTTGAAATCTGTCTCCCGGTTTAAACTGAAGGGACCTGCGGATTATGTCATCAAGGGCGTCGTTAATCCCGGGAACTATATTATTCATAGGCTTATAATTAAAAAGTTCCTGAGTTGTACCGGTTAAAAGATAATAGAGAGTAGCTCCCAGGGAAAATATATCACTTGTAGGGGCAACTTTACCTATAAATTGCTCCGGTGACATATACCCCATAGTCCCTATCATAGTCCTGGGACTTCCTCCCGAACCGTCCTGAAGAGCACAGGCAATACCAAAATCGATAAGAACTATTCTGCCATCGGAATTCTTGAGCATAATATTTGCCGGTTTCAAATCCCTGTAAATTATAGGAGGATCAGAGTTATGAAGATAGTCAAGTACTTCAGCAATTTGAATCGCCCATTTCACAACATCTTCCTGGGGTAATCCCGGGTTTCCCTGTTCCTGTATAAGAGTATCAAGATCACAGCCTTCTATAAAATCCATAAGAATATAATAACGTTCATTGGCAATAAAATAATCTATAACACCGGGAAGGCTTATATGATTGAGTTGATGAAGTAAATCTGCTTCACTTTCAAATTTCTTTATCAGGTATTCTTTCTCCTGATCCGATGTGGCCCAGTAAGTCCATAATTCCTTTGCTGCACAGAGTTTTCCCGTAACTCTATCTTCTGCTTTATAAACAGCACCCATACCGCCCACTTTAATAAGGTTTTTTATAATGTAACGGCCATTAAGGGTACTTCCTTCAACCAGGGCAAGACCTTTGACTTCATCTGTTGGTCCCTGGCCAAGAGGCTTACCGCATCCATCACAGAAATTGGCACCATCTCTATTATTTAAACCACATTTAGAACAAACCACCGGTTCACCTCGAAATATAAATATCGTGACGCGTGACGCGTGACGCAGGAATTACTTATGAATACAATACAGCAACTATATAACAAAAAATATAAATTTTCTAATTTAAAACTATAATGTATAACAAATCTACTACCATTATATTTTACATTTTTTTTATAATTCCTTGGTTTTCACATAAATTATAAAAAAAAATTGTCTTTTTCCACAGTTAGAAACAATAACAATAAAGGAAAATTTAAAATCATGAAGAATTTTAAAATTACAGAGGTTATCCAAAAGTTGCCATAATTTCTTCATAAAACTGGCATGTAATTTGCTGTTATCTTCCTGTAATATATTTTTTGTTATTTACTGACATGAGCATAAGTATGCAATAAAAGTCTTCTTCCCGTGCCGCGTAACGCGTTACGCGGCACGGGAGAAAAGATGTATTATTTATCCTCACCACAGTAAAGAAAATATAATGGTAAGCTCAATAAAAGTTGTTTAAGGGGGAATTTTTTTGTTTCGAATTTATAAAATATATATTATTATCCTTCTATTAATCCTTACGGGATGCGAGGGAGGATTGGACGAACTCGGGCTCGGCACAGGTTCCTCCAAAATAGATGATTATGATGAAATTATAGCTTACTATGCAGGTAAATATAAACTTCCCGTAAAATTTGTCAATGCAGTAATTGAGACAGAATCGGCATGGGATAAAGATGCAGTGTCGCCTGCAGGTGCAAAGGGACTCATGCAGTTAATGCCTGATACTGCAAAAATGCTGGGCGTAAAAGATTCCTTTGATCCGAGACAGAATATAGCAGGAGGCACAAAATATCTCAGAATGTTACTGAATAAATTTAACGGGAACTATAAGCTTGCCCTGGCCGCATACAATGCAGGGCCGAGCACTGTTCAAAAATACAAAGGCATACCTCCCTATGAAGAAACAATCAATTACGTGGACAGAGTTATGAGCCTCTATAAATCGTCACAGTAATATTTGCAGTTTATATCGTGACGCGTTACGC
>JBEHWO010000097.1:0-18206 GCA_040217695.1 Vulcanimicrobiota bacterium
CCAATCAGAACCGGCTTACTTCCGGCTACAGAGGTAATTATGGAACTTGCAAGACATCCTGCAATAAAAATTATTATCATTTTTAATTTCAAGTCAATCACTCCTGTAATCGTAATGCGTGATGCGTGATGCGTGATGCGTGATGCGTGATACAAGAGCCTTTTACCCTTCACACTTCACCCTTCACACTTCACATATCTATAATTTTCTAGTTCTCATGTTTTTCTCCTTCAAAACTATTGACAAAAAAACTTTCTGAGAATATTATATGTAAAGTATTTTACTTAAGGAGGTTTTCTTTATTATGAAAGAAAAAGAAACTTGCAAACATATAGAAACAATAACTCTGTCTGCGTACGGGAAAATGATGGAAGGCGGCTGCGGCGAATGTAAAACATCATGTCAGTCTGCATGCAAAACATCCTGCACCGTAAGCAACCAGGAATGTGAAAACCAGGGTTAAACCGTGGATATACATAAATTTAAGGTAGAAGATATAAAGCTCCTGCTTGACGTGAATTCAGGAGCTTTACATATTATTGATGACATAACATGGGATATTTTAGATACTTTCGACGACCCCTCCGGGGATAACGTTATTTATCATTTGAAAAATAAATATCCCGTAGAATCTATTATTGAAGCACAGAAGGAACTTCAAAGTCTTAAAAACAAAGGACTTTTATTTACTCATACTTCAAAATTCCCGTCTCCTTTAGATGAAGACTCATTTCCTGTAAAAGCACTGTGTCTTCATATTTCCCATGACTGTAACCTGAGATGCCGGTACTGTTTTGCAAAAACAGGAGGTTTTGGCAGAAACCGCTCTCATATGCCTGAAGAAGTGGCAGTAAAATCTATGGATTTTACTGCAGAACATTCAGGTAAAAGAAGAAATCTGGAAATAGACTTTTTCGGCGGAGAGCCGCTCATGAATTTTTCTGCAGTAAAAGCTGCGGTAAAGAGAGCCCGCGAAATAGAAAGAGAAAAAGACAAAAATTTCAGATTTACACTTACCACAAATGCAATACTGCTGACAGATGAAACAATCGATTATCTGAACGGAGAAAATATAAGTCTTATATTGAGTCTTGACGGTCCTCCCGAAATAAACGATCTTATGAGACTCAATATTGACGGAAGCGGGTCCTATCATGATATATTGCCTAACATAAAAAAAACGGTAAAATCGAGAGAAGGTAAAAATTATTATATAAGAGGAACTTATACGAAAAAAAGTTTGAATTTTTCAGATATAGTTCTTCACCTTGCAGATCAGGGATTTCAAAATATATCCCTTGAGCCGGTCGTATCCGCAGACAGGGATTATTCAATTGAAGCTTCCGATATACCTCTACTTCACAGAGAATATGATAAACTGGCCGGAATATATATAGAAAGAATAAAATCAGGAAAACCGTTTAACTTCTTTCACTTCAATCTGGAAATCTTCAAAGGGCCATGCATCTTAAGACGTCTTAAAGGCTGCGGAGCAGGTACGGAATATCTTGCCGTAACACCTGAAGGACACCTCTATCCATGCCACCAGCTTGTCAATTACGAAGATTTCAGAGTGGGAGATCTGCAGAATGGAATAACAGGAGAAGACATCAGAAAAAATTTCCATAAAATGACGATTTTCGAGAAAGAAAAATGTCCTGATTGCTGGGCAAGATTTTTCTGTTCAGGCGGATGTTATGCCAATGCCTATTCTATAAATAAAGACATAAAGATACCCGATGAAACAGGCTGTGCCCTCCAGAAGAAAAGGATTGAATGTGCACTGGGAATTCAGGCCATACTGAAAAGAGAAAAGATAAGTTACAGACAGGGATTTTTATAATTGTCTGAACCGGGATTATATGAGAAGCGTCACGCGTTAGCGTGACGGGAGGAATACATTCTCATATTTCGTTGTAACCGAAATGGTCATGTCAGATTTCAGGATTTAAGGATTAGCAAGATTTTTATAGCTTTTTATTTTTTTCCTGGCTTCTGTATCTATTAATTTATGGGATTATTCTTAAAACAGAAGGTGCAGAAATTGAATAAAATTATAATTGCAGCTATTATCTTTTTCCTCCTGAGTCAGATAGTAATGGCTTTCCCGGGAGAAGAACTGAACCTGAAGGCAGAAGATTATTTTACACGGGAACAAATAAATCTGGCTCAGAATTACAGAATACCTAAGTACTGGTTTTTTGCTCTGGAAATTTTACTTGCTGTTATATTTTTTCTTTTATTTATTCTGACACCTGTCAATACAAAACTGGCAGTATTCAGCAACAATATATCGGGAAAATATATGTGGCTAACCACATCCATATATGCAACCTGCATCATCATGATCTGGAATATTATAATATTTCCACTCCATCTTTATACAGGTTTCATATATGAACATAAATTTTCCCTGTCAAACCAGTTATTCCCTGACTGGATAAAAAGATATTTACTGGCAGAATTTCTTACTGCTGCAGTATTTATTGCAGGTGTAACAATTTTCTATCTGATAATAAGAAATTTTCCACACCACTGGTGGATTTTAGCCGGTACTGGCTTTTCAATATTTGTCATATTAAGTACCTTTGCCATGCCTGTATTAATTCTTCCTTTATTTAATAAATTCACGCCCTTGCCTGATGGGGAATTAAAAGAAAAAACTATAGAACTGGTAAAAAAAGCCGGTATTAATGTTAAAGATATATATATTATGGATGCAAGCTCTCAGACTAAAAAAGGGAATGCTTATTTTATAGGTCTTGGCAGTACAACAAGGATAGTTTTATATGATACACTGAAGGATTATTCTATAGATGAAACTCTTGCCATAATAGCACATGAAGCAGGGCACTGGAAACACAATCATATCATAAAAGGTATTGCCATGTGTATTATGGCCGGCTTCTGCTTTTTATTCTTTCTCTATATGTTGTTGACGAAAACAGGTCATATATTGAATTCTCAATCGGACGTAAAAACATTGCCTTTAATAATATTATTATTCATAATTATTAATTTAATGTCTATGCCTGTACAGAACATGATATCCCGTCATTTTGAAAGACAGTCAGACATGGCTGCTCTGGAACTCACAGAAAACCCTTCTGCATGTATAAAACTGGATCAGAGACTGGCAGTGCAAAATTTCTCGGAAATAACACCGAATAAATTCCTTGCATGGGCTCTTTACACCCATCCTCCTGTCATGGAACGTATATCCATGGCAGAATGGTATGGAAAAAAAATTTTATATGAGAATAATAGACATTGATTGTATGCTAAGAGACTGTAAAGAAATAACCCTTGCAAATTGTCAGAACAGTTATTATCCTCGCGTGACGCGTAACGCGTGACGCGTCACGATATAGACTGTAAATATGAAAGATAATCTAACGTAAATCTACGCTGATACTATTTATACCAAGCTTAATAAGTTTCCTGTATTCTACAATCTTACCTTTTACTTCTTCTATTTTCTTATTTTTTCCCTTTTCATCTTTTATATCGGCAAGGGCCATAGAGCCTTCTACTGACTCAACAGACAGTTGAAATCCTTTTATAAAATTCTGATGTTCATCCGTATAATCTCCGGGCGGGGTAATGGCTTCCAGTTCCTTTTTACACTGGAGCAGATTTTCTTTTGATTTCTCGAAAGATTTTTTTGCTTCTTCCGTGGAAATTTTCTTTTCTGCCACTTCTGCGGTCAGAGAAATATATTTATCTACTTCTTCCTGCTGCTTTTTGATTACTGTAGTCACACTGGAAACATAATTGGTTTTCTTATATACGTCAAAAGTACATCCGCAGGTAATTATTATCATAATCATCAACATGAGTAAAATCGTATTCCGAAGAATCATACACTTAATCATTTTATTTTCTCCTTTGTTTCTCAAATTTTACCGGTTACAGGCAGTCACATTTTAACGTTCTGCTCTGCATTTATATAAAATTGAAATAAAAATTCATCTGCTTTATAATTATTATTCATCTTCATTCAGGGAAATCCTTCTATAAAAATCAACACCACCTTTTATATAATCAGGGGAATTTATCAGAAAGCATCTATTATTTTTCTTCTATTTTTACGCTCAGCAGGAGAGACTTGCCTTCAGAAAAGAATTCATTTGCCTGCTTTGTAAGCTGTCTGATAAGCTCAATATTATATGGCGCGGGGCTATCTATATATCTACGGAATCCGTTACATACTTCTACAAGTAAATTAAATCCATCCAGCATTAATTGATTGCTTCTTGTGATAGCTTCATTATCCACCTTTGGGAGGGCAGAAAAAATCTTTATCTTTTTCTGTATGTAATTATCAATTTCGTCAACATAATAGACGGGAGGTTTCAGTGTTGATTTACCGGAGACAAGAGCTTCGGTAAGAGTAACAATCTGGTTGTATACAGGAGGAAAGGGAGATTGTATTCTTTCTCTCAGAGCTTCTTCAAGAAGAGCATTTCTCTCGGAAAGTTCCTGAAAATAGTCTTCTTCGCTCTCCCAGTTTTCGTCATTCTCTTCTGTCTCTCTGTCTACAAATTCTTCTTCTCCGTCTATACCCATAGCATCTGCATCCATTTTTTGCTGTAATCCGTCATCTGAATGTTCAAATCCCGGCTCTTCTTTTTCAGCGGATATGTGAAAGGAATCACTGCCATCTCTTTTTGTAAGGCCTTCAAGAGGGGATTCGGCTGCAGCAAAGGATACATTTTTTTTAAGTTGAGAGAGGTGCCATGACGCTCCAGTTCCTGAAGTCGTACCAGGCTGTTTTAATTGAGACATCATAAAAGGTACGGCCATACCGCTCTTCTGGCCTCCCGGTTTTTGTTCACTACCGGACATAAAGATCACCTCCGTATAATTCAGGGAGCAGTTATCAGTGACCGGTGAGCAATTATCAGTGACCACTGTAATAATTACCGTTCACTGTTTTTCACCTTTCAATGGTGTTCACTACTCGCTATAAAATTATTTTCTCTAAATCCTCATCTTCATGAATGGCCTGATCGAATAATTTAAGCCTGTAACAGAGTTTTTGAATTTTAGTAGGCTCTTTTACTTTAAGAAATATTGCCAGTGCGACTTCTCTCATAATATGCAAATCGGTAAGGTCATCGGTTATAATGGCTGTTCTTTGCGGCTCAAATATAAGTTTATTACGTTCAAACATTTCTTTTAAAATATATGTTTTAGTTCTGAACCGGACACCGTCTACATCCTTATTTTCATCACATATTACCTGGGTGCAACCGGTCATGTTGCCATCATCATTGTAGGTTTCTATAGTTCCTATAGAACCGAAAAAGCCGTATCTTCCGGCAATATAATTGGCTGCGTCATAGGAACTCATAGTAGCAAGAATTATTCTTTTCCCTTTTTTCTGAAGATTTAATATGGAATTAAGTAAATTATGTCTTATAATTTCCCCTTTTACACACCTGTCCATAAGCTCATCATGATCTTTTATAGAGAACTTACCCTCAACGAGATGGTTAATTGCCATCAACATGGCTTCTCCAAGGGAAAGAATGCCATTGGCAACTCTCCTCATAATGGAATGCTCTATATAATCGGCTTTTTCCTTGCCATAACATATTATTAACGCTTCTTTTCCGATATTGGTAGTAAGAAGAGTCCTGTCCATATCAAGTATAATATTGTCTATCTCAGCAGGAGGTCTTTTAAGATTTCTCCTCATTAAAAATACCAGTGACGAGGAAACTATATAATAAATCATTTTATTTCTCGGTATACGATTTTTTCCTTCACAGAGAATTCTTAAAATCTTTGAGAAAGAATTAACCTTTGTTTCTTTTACCAATCCTTCACAATCCTTTCACCTTTTATATCTTTCGATAAATTCTCTTATATCTTCCAGTTTTTCCGGCTTATCAAAAGGTTCTTCCAGTTTTCTTTCTATTTTCTCTTTAAAATCTTTATATTTAATAATTTCTTCATTTTTTTCCAGAGCTATTTTATGTCCTGTTTTCTTTATCTTCTCTCTTAATTCATCCATTGAAACACACCTTCTGTTTGCCTGTAAAAATATTTTATCTTCTAAATAAAATTTTATATGCTATAATAAAAGCCGGACAGGACTTCAGTCATTAGCTGATTACTGTCTGCTGATAGCTGAAGGCTATATTATTTTACCAGATAAGAAGTTTTCTGTCTATCTTTTTTCCTAGAAGGATTTATAATGGTAAAGGAGAAATTTCATTTTGACTGATCTTTTTGACTGATCTTTGGTGGAGGTGATTATTATGGTAATAAAAAACATGTCTCAACTGCTCGAACAGGCAAGAAAAAGTAAAAAGAAAACCATTGGCGTTGTTGCAGCCGAGGATGATGATGTACTTGGTGCTATAAAAACAGCTATTTCCGAAGATATTGCACAGGCAATACTGGTAGGAAACAGGCAAAAAATAGAAGAAATTTCAGAAAAAATAGACCTGAAATCAGGTATTGAAATAATAGACGAACCAGTTCCCCAGAAAGCTGCTCTTCAGGCACTGGATTTATTTCACGGCGGCAGAGTGGATCTGTTGATGAAAGGCGATATTCCTACGGGAAACTTTTTAAAAGCCCTGCTTAACAAGGAAAATGGTATAAAGAAAGATAAAATTTTAAGCCATGTAGGAGTTTTCGAAGTGGACGGAGTAAATAAATTAATGTATCTGTCCGATGTGGCAATAAATATTAAACCAGGTATAGAAGAAAAAGTGGATATATGTAAAAATGCCATTTATGTAGCTCACTGCATGGGTAATATGATACCGAATGTTGCTCTCATAACACCTTTCGAGAGGGTAGATCTTTCCTCTATACCATCGAGTGTTGATGCGGCACTGATCTCAAAAATGGGAGACTGCGGTCAGATAAAAGGAGCTAATATAGAAGGTCCTATATCGCTGGATCTGGCCATTTCACATAAAGCTGCCAGAATAAAAGGCTATGAAAGACCTATGGCAGGAGAAGCAGATATATTTATAGTTCCTGATATAGATGCAGGCAATGTATTCTACAAAGGGCTTATTTATTTTGCGAGAGCAAAAATGGCAGGCATAGTAATAGGAGCACAGGCTCCTGTTATATTAACATCCCGTTCAGACTCTGAAGAAAATAAATTACTTTCTATTGCTCTGTCGATTGTTATACGGGAGGTGGAATTAACATGTTCAAAACAATGAAAGAACTGTGCACAAAAGCGGGATTACTGAAACCGATAAAAATCGCCGTATCCTTTGCCCATGATCCTGAATTGCTTGATACACTGGTTAAGGCTACGGAAATAAATCTGGCATCCTTTACAATTATCGGCCATAAAGATAAAATGGAAGAATACCTGGGAGAAAAGAAGTCTGACTTTAAATTTATTCATGTAGATGATGAAGACGAAGCGACTGAAAAAACCGTGGAGCTTGTGTATAACGGAGAAGTTCATGGCATAATGAACGGCATTTCCCATCCGTCGAAATTTTTGAAAGCCATAAAAGAAAAGAAAAAAGAAAAGGGAAGAGTAAATTTTTTAAGTCATATAGGACTTTTTGAAATACCCGGATATGACAGAATAATATTTGTTACAGATGCAGGTATAAACATTGCTCCCACCCTTTCAGATAAGGTTGAAATACTGGAAAATGCAATAAAAACTGCAAACAAACTCGGACTGGATCAACCTCTCGTAGCAATGATTACACCTATAGAAAAGATTAATTACAAGGCTATGCCTTCAACGGTTGATGCATCTATAATAGCTAAAATGTCCAGTACAGGTCAGATAAAAAATGCCATAGTAGACGGCCCGCTGGCTCTGGATAATGCCATATCTGAGAGAGCGGCAAGAATCAAAGGTATAAAAAGTCCTGTAGCAGGTAAAGCTGATATATTATTATTACATAATATAGAAACAGGAAATATTCTTTATAAAATTTTAACTTATTTTGCAAAGGCGAAAGTAGCAGCCTGTGTTGCAGGAGCAGATTTCCCTATTATATATCTGTCCAGAACCGACACGTCGGAAACAAGACTGAAATCCATAGCTCTTGCCAAATTGCTTTATTAATTATGGAAACAAAAGATATAAAATTACTTGATTTTATAAGTATAAAGAAATTTTTCGATATCGAAGAAATTGATTACAGGCCTATAATTGTAATGATAAGTGTTGCTCTGTGTCTTACAATAAGCAGATTTATAGGTAACGGTAATACTTTTGTATTTTTCTTCAGAAAAATTTATCCCTCTGAACCTCTTACATGGAAGGTGGAATTCTGGGCTACAGTTTACTGGTCATGCATGTGCTGCGTATCTTATTTTATAATACCTTCTATTATAACAAAACTTGTCTTCAAAGAAAGTATATTTCAGTACGGATTAAAGATAAAAGGTATAAGTAAACATCTCTGGATTTACACTACTTTATATCTTATAGTTCTGGCAGGAGTTGTTATAGCTTCCTTTCAGCAGTCATTTCTCAGAACCTATCCCTTTATTCAGCCGCCGCCGGGAGAATGGATATATTTTTTAATTTTTGAAGTGTTTTACTGTTTACAGTTCTGTTTTCTGGAATTCTTTTTCCGTGGCTATATGATCTTTCAGATGGAAAAAAACTTCGGTATTTATTCAATTTTTATCATGGTTATACCTTACTGTATGATTCATTTTCAGAAACCTTTTCTTGAAGCAGTAGCATCTATTATAGCAGGTACGGTACTGGGTATGATAGCTTTGAGAACCCGTTCCATATTTTACGGTATACTCATTCACTGTTCGGTAGCAATCAGTATGGATATGGCAGCTTTGATAAGAAAGGATTATTTATTAATACTGTTCAGATAATAAATAGAGAGGTCTTCAGAGTGAGCATAGACAATCTTAAAAAACTTTTACAGGATAATCCGGAAAATCCTGATATTTATTATGATACAGGTGAATATTACAGGGAAAACGGAATGTTCACCCAGGCTGTAGAACACTATAAAAAAGCAATAGAACTGGATTTTAACTACGGCATGGCCCACAGTATGCTCATAGAATGTTACATAATGAACAATGAACTGAATAAAGCCATTGCACAGGCGGAAATATTTCTGAGACTTTATCCTGATGACAGCATAATGAATTACAAAACAGGTGAACTTTATTGTGAGACAGGCCAGTTTGACAGAGCTATAATTCACCTGCAAAAAGCTGCCTCTTCACTCAGTCCTAATTTTGAGGTATTTTACCGCCTTGCTTCTGCCTATAAAGCACAGGGAATTCTGGATAAAGCTATAACAACATACCTTAAAGCAATAAATCTGCAGCCGTCTATGGCACTGGCCTACCTGGGTCTTTCCAGTTGTTATATAGAGCTGGAAGATTATTCTATGAGTCAGAAATATGCTTTAAAAGCAAAGGAACTCAACCCGAAATTAACCGGTGCATATGCAAATCTCGGCATAATCTCAAGCAGAACGGGTCAGACAGAGGTTGCCCTGGATTATCTCAGGGAAGCCCTGGAACTGGGGCTGGAAAATGCATCCATATATACGGAACTCGGCAATATCAGTTTTTTAACGGAACAATATAAAGAAGCTGAAGAATATTATTTAAAAGCTCTTGAAACGCAGGATAATAACATCGAATGTCACAACAATCTCGGTTATATATATCACAGGGCGGGAGACCTGGAAAGAGCTTTAATGCATTACAGACAGGTTATAGACATAAATCCTGATTTTACGGATTCATATATTAATATAGGCATAATTTTTAAGTCCAGAGGTGAATACGTTCCGGCTATTGAAAGTTTTGAACATGCCCTGAAAATCGAACCGGATATTGATGTTATTCATTTAAATCTGGGAGAAATTTATATGGCTGTAAATGAATTCGAGAAGGCTTATACTCATCTGGAAACAGCCCTTAACATGGGAGGGCAGTCAGCTTTTATCTATAACCTGATGGGTAAAATCTGCGAAAAAACTGAAAACATGAGCCATGCTCTTCAATATTATATGAAAGCCCAGGAATGTGACCCTTCCGACAGCGAAACCTATATTAATCTCGGTAATATTTATTTACTTCAGGGAGGCAGTACCTCTTTAGCCATTAATAATTACCAGAAAGCTCTTGAGCTCAATCCCGGGAACACAGAAACCTATATCAAACTTGCAGATATATTTACCGGCCAGAATAAACCGGAAAAAGCAATAGATAATTACAGCACAGTCCTGAAAATTGACCCTTTGAATCTGCAGGTTCTGAACAGTCTGGCACAGTTATATATAAGTACCGGTAACAAAAAAAATGCTATAGAACTATATGAAAGAATACTTTCAATAAGTCAGAATAATCCCGATATACTGTTAACCCTGGTAGATTTATATAAAGATATTGAAGATTATAACAGATGTGAAACATTATATTTACAAATTCTTCAGATAGATCCTGAGCATATAAATGCTCTGCGCTACCTGGCAGATATATCTATGACAAGAAATGATTATAACAGAGCCTTTGAGTATTATCAAAAGATTATATTGAACAATACTCCAGATGCAGGTATTTATACAAATCTCGGCACTATTTACAGAGTAAACGGAGATAACAATTCAGCCATACTTATGTGGACAAAAGCTCTGGAAACAGAGCCGGATAATTATGAAGTATGCAGATGTCTCGCAACTCTTTATATAGAAGAAGATAACCTGGATATGGCTCTCCAACTGGCAGAAAAAGTTATAGCCGCCATTCCTGACGATCCTGACGCAAATTATATAACAGGTATAAACTGTCTTGAAGAAGGTAATGACGAAATGGCTTTCGGACATTTTCAAATAGCATCGGAAAAAGGCTCTATTTATCCTGATGTATATTCTAATCTTGCCGCTCTTTACGAACAAAAAGGCGAGAACGATCTGGCCGTAGAAAATTACCTTATAGCACTGGATCTGGATCCATATCATATACCTTCCCTGGAAGATCTTGGAAATCTATATGAAAAAAATAACAGAATCGATGAAGCAATAGAATGTTTTCAAAAGGTTATTGAAATAGACAGAGAAAATTTCGTGGTGCTGACAAAACTCGGAGATATATATACAGGACTTAATCAACCGGATATAGCTGAAGAGAATTATAAAAATGCACTGGTAATGAAACCGAAAGATGAAAACCTTAATCTTATTATGGGTAATATTTATTTTAATAAAGGAGATATAAACAGTGCAACCAGTTGCTATCTGGAATCACTGAAGTCATCGCCGCAAAATATCGAGGCCCACAGGGGACTGGCTCTGTGTGCACAGGCAAATGAAGATTTTGATAAAGCCATCAGACATTATGAAATTGTTCTGGAAGAACTGCCCAAAGACAGACAATCACTCCTGACTATCGGAAATATATATAAAATACAGGGTAAATATGATCTGGCAATACATTATTATCAAAAACTTATATTCATTGAACCAGATAATCCTGATTATTATTATTCACTCGGAAAAATCTATTTACTCTGCGGAGATGAAGAACAGGGGAAAATTTATTTTCATCAGGCTTTAGATATGACAGCACCGGACGACGAGACTGCCATGAAAATTTCGGAAGAACTGGAGAACTTAAAACAGATAGAAAGAGAAACTCTGGATAGTTATATAAAACAGGGAGTAACCTTTAAAGAACAGGGAGATCTTTTATCTGCAATAGAGCAGTATGAACAGGCGGCAAAACTGGATCAGCAGAATATCGAAATTTATAATACCCTCTGTCTGCTTCACTATGAAACAGGCAATATAGAAGAGGCCATTAATTATGCAAATATAATACTGGAAATAAACCCTGATTATCCCTGGGTCTATAATAATCTCGGAGCAATATATAAAGATCTCGGAGAACCTGAAAAAGCAATAGAATATTATAACAGATCCATATCTGTCGGTTTTGCGGCTGCATCGGTGTTTGCATACTGTAATCTGGGGCTACTTTATTATGAAAATAAAAATTTTCCTGAAGCAGTGGAACACTACAAAAAAGCTATCGAACTGGATCCGTCCAATATTGTAGGTAATTATGAACTGGGTCTTTCTTACAATGCCATGGGAGATCTTGAAAAAGCTCTCTGCCAGTATGAAAAAGTTATGGAACTGGAGCCAAAAGATTGTTATGCCCACTATGCTTCGGGAAGGATTTATGCCCAGCAGAATAATATAGATAAATCGGTAGAACATTTTGAAAAAGCCCTGCCTGAAGCAAAAAATCTGCCGAAGATCTATTATGAACTGGCTCTGGCTTACAAAAAACAGAATAAAAAAAGGGAAACCATAGAAAACCTGAAAAAATACATAGAACTTGAACCGGACGGTTCGGAAATAGAAAATGCAAAGACTTATCTGCAGGAATTGATTATAAGTTAACAGGGACAGGGATTGACAGGATTTATGAGAATCGTGACGCGTGACGCGTGACGCGTGACGCGTAATAAGAGTTGCAATGACGAAATTGATTAATTATTGTTTCAAATATGGTATAGTAAACTATGTAATGATATAATAGAAAAGATATATTTTATATAAAAGAAGGTGAAATAAAGAGAATTTATTTATATGACAATCCTACCGTCACGCGTCACGCGTTACCAGTCACGATAAATAATATCTCATACATATTTTATGGAAGAAAAAATAAATGAATTAATCAACCAGCTGGACAGTAAAGATAGCAAGGCAAGAAAAGAAGCTATATGGCTCCTGGGGAAACTCGGAAATATAAAAGCCCTTGAACCTTTAGCCGGTTCATTATTAAAGGATGAAAATCCCTCGATAAGGGAACTTTCTGCCAAGGCTTTAGGGGATCTTGGAAGTAACGAAGCTACAAGATTTCTCTGTGAAGCGATTAAAGACCCCAGTCCCGGCGTACAGCGCCAGGTTGTTATTGCTCTCGGGAAACTCAATGACAGGAGAGCTGTTGAGCATCTGGAAAAAGTGACGGAAGAACCTGCCATAAAGGTAGAAGTAGCTCAATCACTTGCATTACTCGGCAAGACAGAAGCCATAATAAGTGCCATAAGAGATAAAAATCCTGTTATAGCAGCAAGAGCATGCGAGGCGGCAGGTGTTGTCAAAATCCAGGAAGTAACTCCTGTGTTAATAGAAGTTCTTTCCAGCGAAGAATGGAAAATAAGAAGAAATGCCACCGAAACACTGGGTAAATTGAGGGAAAAAAGTGCCATAGAACCGATATTAAACATACTCCTTAATGATGAAAGCTATGAAACAAGAAGCATAGCAGCAGAAGCACTCGGTAAAATAGGTGATGCCACATGTCTGGACAGCCTGCTGAAAGGCCTTCAGGACCCTCACTGGGAAGTAAGGAAAAATGCTGCAGAGGCACTGGGAAAGATAGGAGATAAAAAAGCATCTCCTCATTTAATTAAAGCCCTGAAGGATACCGACTGGAATACAAGGTTCAATGCCCTGAATTCACTTGGTCTGTTAAATGATAGTCATGCAGGAGAATCCATAATAGAAGCTCTTAAAGATGAAAGCAAAAATGTCCGCAGCCAGGCAGCAAAAGTGCTGGCAGAACTCTGGAAATCAGATGCAAGAGAACCGATTCTCACACATCTTGAAGAAGAAACAGACCAGTGGGTTAAAAGCTATATTGCACAGATAATGGAAGAACTGCCCAAAGAAGACAGCAAAAAATACAAAGCTTTACTCGTAGACGATGATAAATTTATATCCAAACTGTTAAAACAGACCTTCGAGCTTGAAGGTTTTATTGTTGCCAATGCCTGTAACGGTAAAGAAGCTCTACAGAAAGCCCATGATTTTTTACCGGATATAATAGTAATGGATATTATGATGCCTGAAATGGACGGATGGGAAGTATGTGAACAGCTTAAATTGAACCCCAGGACAGGAACAATACCTATTGTCATACTCACTGCGAAATCACAGGATAAAGATGTCGTAAAAAGCAGATCTCTGGGTGTAGCCCATTACTTCTCGAAACCTTTTGACTCTGTGGAATTGATAAAGGCAGTTAAAAATATTTTAAGCGCAATTAAAGGGTAATGCTCAGGTTGAATCAGAAGAATTTATTCTATCCGCTTTAAATGCTCAGGTAAAGTTTCAAATAGAGATAGAGCAAATTCAAAACTTCAACTATTTAATGAGTTTAGCCGGTATATTAATAAATATGGTTGCCGATAAAATCCTATAGTAACAGCCATGACCGATTCGGTCACAACGAAGAATGAGAATCTGTTCCTCCCGTAACGCGTTACGCGTTACGCGTTACGATTCTCATATAAATTAAGGACAGAGAAATGACAGGAAAAAAGATATTTTTACTGTGTATTGTAATATTGATTTTCTCCTCTGTTTTCTGTTTTGCTCAGGACAAAACTACCCTTCTGGATCAGGAAATTCAGAAACACCTTAATCAGGCCCAGGTTTTTATAGATACAAGAAATTACAAAGAAGCCCTGGAAGAATACAAGAGAATTTTTTCCCTGAACAGTGACTGTCTTGAAGCACATCAGAAATATGTGGATTGTATGTACGAATATACAGACAAAAATCTTAAAGATGCTTTTACTTTTTACAGACGACAGATAAAAAAAGATAAAGACAGAGTTCCTGTATGGTATCTGGGGCTCGGGTACTGTTATAAAAAAACAGGCAATGACGAAATGGCTCTTAAACACTGTCAGGATGCCTGTGATGCGTTAAGTGATGTACCTGAAAAAAAAGAGACCTATGAAAAATATTATAAATTCGCACATGCTCATGATATTCCGGTAATAAGGCGTGTCAAAATATCTCCCCTCATATATAAGATATCAATAGGCAGCATAATTTTATTTATTATTGCCTTCTTTGTCATACGTTATTATCTCAGGAAAAAAATCCTGGAAAAAATCATAAAGCTGGAAGGTTCCTTTGAAGTATTCAATCCCCGTGGGTTCAAGGTATATATGCTGGATTGTACCGACAAAAAACTTTTTCAGAAATACGGTGATACAATCAGAGTGGGTTCAAAAAAAGGGTGTGACATACACATGAAAATAAAAGATGATGACAAGGTATATGCAATACTGGAAGCGGAAAAAATAGACGACCTGAACAGGATTACCATAAAAACCACATCTGATGATGTAGAAATGTTTCTGGAAGTTCCCAAAAGCAGATATACCCCTGACGATATGATAAAACTCCCCTTTAAAGGAAGCCCTCTCTGGGATAAAGATATAATAAATATCAAAGACTACAGAATTTTTTATCATAATGTAAAACTCGGGAAAAGGCTCTGGAAGGATTATCCGGAATCTGCAAAAGGTTTTCTCTTTGTAGACCCCGATACTCCTCAGGAGGTAGAATTGCCAGACATGGCCCTCCTTCAGTCAAAACTGGTTCCTGAAGAAGAACAGGTTTATAATCCCTATGAAGACATAAGCAAAACTGTTAAAACCATCATAACCGAAGGTGAAAACAGCATAGAAGAAGAACCTGAATATGACTTTGAACCTATGGACGAAAAATACATAATGGAAATATTGCCTCCTTCGGAAAAAGAACATGACAGCGATATTCTGACATATAAAACAGATGAAGAAGAAGATTATTATTACGATGAAGATATTACGCTGCCGGAGCAGAATACAACAGATAACATACTCTTATATCCTGTTGAAGAGTCTCTTGAAGATAATGAAGAAGTCTATGAATTTGAAGAAACACCTGAAACGGAAAAAAGTGAAGAAGTGCTTGTCTATCCTTCGGATGAGGAAGAGGAATACGAAATAGATGTGCTTACACCTGTAGAAACAGGTAAAAAACATAGTGCCGATGTACTTACATACAGTACGGAAGAAGATTTAAAAGATGAAGAATATGAATTTGAAGACATCATACCGGAGGAAACAAATAAAAATGATGACCTGCTGGCATTTCCTGTTCCGACTGAAGAAGAAGACGAAATGTTAGCCTATGCGGAAACAGAGCAGGAAGAGAGTAAAGAGAAAGAACCGGAATCTATGGAACTTCTGGAACATTATCCGACTCATCTACAGAAAATAAACACGAAGCTGGATCTTATAACATATGAAGAAAAAACAAATTCTGCTTCAATGGATCTTACGGGAATAGAATTATCTTCTCAGGGAGAAGTTCTCTGCGGCATTCAGGATATGGAAATAGAGAAAAGAAATGAAGATATTGAAGATATTCCCGATATATGCATGGAATTCTCAACTCCTCTTCAGATACAGACATCTATGGAAAATACAGGAGTTTCTCTTGATTTTTCAGATCTTGAAGAATATGATGAGGAAAATAAAATACAGATTTCTTCTTTAATTATAGATGATCTTGCTGAAGAAGAAGAGGAAATCGAAATATCCGCTAAAAAATCCTCGGAAGAGAAAAAAGTTAAGAAAAAAATTAAGAAAAAAATATCTGCTGAAAAATCTTCGGGAGAGAAAAAAAAGAAAATTAAAGAAGACAGGAAAGAGCCCGAGGAAAAGGTAATCAAGAAAAAAAAGAAAAAAGATGAAAGTAACTAAATCAATTACCCAAAAGTTCATATTATGTATCTCCATATTAATGATTATACTGCTTGTCTTTAAAGGTCTTAACTATCTTCTCGCCAGACTATCTTTATCAAAGGTAAAAATTGTCTTCATAAATTATAATGCCGAACATAGAAATATTTACTCTGTCAATATTGATGGCTCGGAATTAACCCCTCTTACTGATAATCACGGGCAAAAATCATCTC
Organism: Vulcanimicrobiota bacterium; assembly: GCA_040217695.1. Lineage (GTDB taxonomy): Bacteria > Vulcanimicrobiota > SpSt-956 > SpSt-956 > JAKJGF01 > CALARM01. Next base: position 16,774 of record JBEHWO010000097.1, read on the forward strand.
CCAAATGGTCTCCTGATGGCAGTAAAATAGCTTTTATCGACAGAGAAAAAGGATACTCTCAAATATATGTTATGAACAGTAACGGAACCATTAAAACCAGACTGACAGAACCTTCAGAAGAAATATGGAGTATATCCTGGTCAAAAGACGGGAAGAAAATTCTATACACCTCCGGATATGGAAAAAAAAGTGATATATTTGTAATAAACTGTGATGGTAAAGAAAAAAAACAACTGACACACAATAAAGCAAAAAATTTACATCCATGCTGGTCTCCTGACAACAGATATATCGTATACGAAGCTCTTTACCGTAATGATGAAGGAAGTATTTATGTAATGGATAATAATGGAAATAATCACAGGAAATTGACAGATAACACATGGAAAGAAAGCCATCCTGCCTGGTCTCCTGACGGAAAAAAAATAATGTTTATAGAAATATTATTAAGGATTAATAAAGAAATATTTACAATAAATCCTGACGGAACAGAAAAAAATAATATTACAAAAAATGAAGGGCATGACTATTTTGCCTCCTGGTCTCCGGACAGTAAAAAAATAGCATTCCAATCGGAACGCGATGGCAATACGGAAATATATGTTATGAATTCAAATGGAACAGATGTAAGGCGACTTACCGACCTTTCTCATTCAATTGACTGGAATCCTCTGTGGTCTCCCACAGGGGATCATATTATTTTTACTTCTAACAGAGAAAATGGTGATAACAACATATATATGATAGACTTAAAAGGAAGGAATTTAACAAAATTAATTAATATGCCTTACAATAAAAGTCAACCGGATTTAGTGAAAAGTGAAGAGTGAAGGGTGAAAGGATAAGACTATGAAACATTTAAATATAAAATTTAAAAAACTTAATTCTCACAGCATAATACCGGAATATATGAGTAATTCGGCATCAGGTGCCGATATATATGCATGTGAAGAACTTGTAATAGAACCTGGAGAAATAAAACTTGTATCTACCGGTTTTTCCATGGCAATACCGGAAGGATTTGAGGGACAGATAAGGCCAAGAAGCGGTCTGGCATTAAAGCATGGTATAAGCGTACTGAATAGCCCGGGAACGATTGACAGTGATTACAGAGGTGAAGTAAAGGTTATTCTCATTAACATGGGTAAAAAGGCTTTTACGGTAAAACATGGAGACAGAATTGCTCAACTTGTTATAACAGAAGTAGCCAGGGCATCCTTTCAGACAGTAGATGATCTTGATGAAACACAGAGAAGTGAAGGAGGCTTCGGCCATACAGGATTCTGATGAAAAAAGACAGGGATTTACAGGATTTCATGGATGGCAGGTACGTACAAGGATAATACCTCGAATAATGACCTCGTAATGAGTAAGGCGTAATGCGTGATGCGCAATTAAGAGACTGTAAGAAAATAACCCTGGCAAATTGTTAG
>JBEHWO010000098.1:0-18140 GCA_040217695.1 Vulcanimicrobiota bacterium
ATATTGTTCCCTTGGCCATTCCTGTTATCCTGCCATAGTAGATTTTTATACCCTTATGGAAGAATATTCTTCTTATTCCACACAGGGAATAATGGATGGTTTAAATAATATGGAACATAATGTTTATGCAGAGTTTTTGCAAAATGTTACTGTTCCGTCACTGAAGGAAAATCCTTCTGATTTTTACGGTATATCAATATCTGCTTTTTCTCAGATGATACCGGGTATAACACTTGCAAAACTTATAAAGGAACATATTCCGTCTGCCCATGTCTGTCTGGGCGGAAATGTTATTACAAGAATAGGGCCGAGATTGATGCCTTCATCGCCTCTCTTTGAATTTTTTGATTCAGCCATTTTATATGAAGGTGAGATACCTTTGCTTGAACTTCTCAGAGCCATAGAAGAAGGCAGGGATTTTAAGGAAGTGCCGAGTATTATATATAAAGATAAAGACGGCACTCAGGTATTTAACGAGCACTACAGAGAACCTGATATAAATGCCCTTCCTTCACCGGATTTTTCAGATCTTCCATTTGAAAAATATCTCTCTCCTTTTAAGATAGGTTCCATTATGTCAGCAAGAGGATGTTACTGGAATAAATGTGCTTTTTGCCAGCACAGATATACCTACCGCGGTAAATACCGTCCGAGAGATATGTCTCTTGTTATAGATGATATGGAAAAGCTGAATCGCCTTGGTATTAAATATTTTTCTTTCTGTGACGAAGCAGTGCCTCCTGCCAGGCTGAGAGAACTGGCGAAAGGAATTTTAGACCGTAACCTTCAGGTAATATGGGAAGCCTATGCCAGGGTTGAGAAAAATTTCGATAAAGAACTGGCAGAATTACTTTATAAGGCAGGATGCAGAAGCCTTGCTTTCGGACTCGAGTCTTCTGTGCCCAGGGTTTTAGAACTTATGTGTAAAGGCCACAGACCTGACGTGTTTGAACATGTGTTGAGAACCTCTTCCGATGCAGACATATGGAATTATGCATGGTTCTTTACAGGGTTCCCTTCGGAAACAGAAGAAGAAGCACGAAATACGGCAGATTTTATCATAAAAAATCAGGATATAATCCATTCTGTTACCCTGAATGCAGTTTTCGGCCTTGAAGAATATACCGATATAGTAAAATATCCGGAAAAATATTATATATCAGAGGTGAAAAATGTAGAAGGAAATGATCTGTCCTTTGTTTATGATTATAGTGTAAAAGCAGGTCTTTCACCGGAAGAAGCAAGAAAATTATCCCGTGAAATTTATTTGAAAATACTGACGGAGCATCGACATGGACCTGTTATGGCAAACGTTTCTCGCATACATCAATTGCTCTATAAAGACCATTACGGAACAAACGATCTGTCACCATATATCGGTGAACAGTGAGCAGTTATCAGTGAGCAGTGAGCAGTGACCAGTGACCGATAAACATACTTAGCCTGTGCGTCACGCGTAAGGCGTCACGCGTCACGCGTGACGCCTTTATTACTTCAACAAAATATTTTGTATAAGATCTGCTTCTACCTTCTGTGCTTTTTTTATTTGATATTCCAGGCCATTGAGCTCTGCTTTAAGCCTGTTACTTTCAAGTCTTGCATTTAACACAGGTGAGACGATTTCTGCAATTGTTTGAAGCAGTATTTTATCCTCTTCTTTATAATCTTCCTCTTTATTTGCCACAGTAAGTACGCCTGACGGTTTCCCGCTGCGAAACAGAGGAACACTCAGGGATCTATGTATCTGAATTTCACCTTCCGATGCAGGCGTATTTGAAAAACATGTCTTTCCTTCATGCAGTATTTCTTTTAAGCCTTCAGACCAGCCTTCTCTTTTTATAATTATACCATCAGATATTTGTATATTATGGTCCCTGTCAATATATCCTGCTGTTTTAACAAGGTTACCGTTGTTATCAATCAAACCGAAAATTCCATATATGCTTTTTAAGGATTTCATTATAGCAGGAAGTATTTTCCACGATATATTTTCACCGGATACTGTAAGAAACAGGCCGGCAATCTGATTTTTTATATTTAATTTATCCAGAGATTTTTTTAACTCTTCCTCTAAAAATTTTCTCTCTGTTATGTCCTGCATAACACCGAACAAAGCAGTAATTTTATTATTATCTTTATCATATTGAGGACATGCTCTGGCATTTACATAATGAATTGACATGTCGGGAAAGATTATTTTCAGATCCATATTGTAAGATTTTCCTGTGTTAACAGCTTCTTTAAAGGCTCTGTCAAATCTCTGCCAGTCATCTTTATGAATAATTTTCTTACAATCTTCATAAGACGGAACGCCTCCTTCCGTTGAACATCCCAGAATACGGAACATCTCATCTGACCATTCATACATGTTATTTTGAATATTATAAGACCAGTAACCAAGGCGGGATATTTTTTGAGCCATCTCAAGAGTAAATTTGTTTTCCTGTAATGTTTTCTGTGATCTCTTCCTCTGTTTAATTTCTTTTTTCATTTCTTCCAGGGTTTTTTTCTGTTCTTCCGTAAATTCTCTTTCCTTTTTTACTTCTTCCAGGACTTTCTCCATGTTTTCTGTAAGTTCTTTTTCTTTTTTTATTTCTTCGTAGAGTTTGTCCATTTCTTCCGTAAGATCTTTCTTCAGCTTTTCGTTGAGTTTTTCCATCTCTACTCTGAGGTTTTTCTCCTCTTTCAGTTCTTTCTGAAATTTTTCTCTTTCCTCCGTGACAGTGTTGTTTAGCGCTGCTAAAATTCCTATTTCTTTTTCCATTTCCTCGTGAAAGTTTTTCCTTTCCGCAGTAATAGTTGTTTTCAGCTCTGCCGTGAGTTCTTTTTCCTTTTTCAGCGCCGCTATAAGCTCCTTCTCTTTATTCAGTTCTTCATAGAGCTTTTCTACTCCTGATGACAGGTCTTTTTTTAATTCTTCCGACAGCTCTTTTTCTTTTTTTATTTCTTCTTCGAGTTTTTCCACCTGTTCTTCCAGTTATTTTTTTAATTCTTCCGACTGTTCCTTTTCTTTTTTTATATTTTCATTAAGTTTCTCTATTTCTCCCTGCAGTTCTTTTTTTAATTCATGCTGCAACTGTTCTTTCTCTTTTTCCAACCTTTCCTGAACTTTCTCTCTCTGTTCTTCCAGTTCTTTTTTTAATTCTTCCGAGTGTATTTCACCTTTTTTGATCTTTTCCTGTAGTTGTTCTATTTCTACCTGCAGTTCTTTTTTTACTTCCTCATATTTTTCCTTTTCTTTTCTTTTCTCTTCCAGTGATTTTTCAATGTCTATTAGGAGCTCTTTTTTTGATTCTTCCCATAGTTCTTTATCTTTTTTTATATTTTCTTCCAGTTTCTCTATTTTTTCTTCCAGATCTTTTTTTAATTCCTCATATTGATCCTTTTCTATCTTTTTCTCATGCAGTACCTTTGCCATCTGTTCCTGCAGTTCTTTTTTTGATTCCTCCAGGTGTTCTTTTTCTTGTTTTTCCTGTTCCACCAGTTTTGCCATCTGTTCCGCCAGTTCTATTTTTAGTTCCCTCGAATGTTCTTTTTCTTTTTTAACCTTTTCCTGAAGGTTTTCCACTTCTCCCACGAGTTCTTTTTTCAATTCCTCTGACAGTTCTTTTTCCTGTTTCATTTCTTCCTGAAGTTTTTCCATTTCTTCCGAAAGCTTTTTTTCCCGTACCTGTTTTTTTTCAACCGACTCCTGTATTTTTTTATATTCGCTTATATCTGAAAAATAGCAAATTATCCCTTCAGGTGAGCCTTTGCTGTCTTTTATCGATGAAACTGATAGATTGGAATAGAATTTTTCTCCTGATTTTTTCTTCATCTCCACCTTCAGTTTACAGATATTTTTTTCACCGGAACCTATATAATTCTCCAGAAAATCTATATCTTTTTTATCATAAAAAATAGAAAAATGTTTTCCCAGCACATCTTCTAATTTATATCCGGTAATACTTTCGGCACTTTTATTCCACCCTGTTATATATCCGTCAGAGCCGGCAGATATAATTCCGTCATGCATTTCCTGAAGAATCTGTTTTTGCATCTTCAATTTTTCAAGGTAATTACCTGCAGTTATCCCTGATGCTTCTGCTCCTTCTTTTATTGATTGTACTTCCGTAATTCTTCTTTTCAGTTCTTTTAATTCTTCAATAATTTCTATTTTAATTTTCTCTTTTTCTTTCATAATGTGTTTCTCCGTTTAATAAAATTTTTTATATACGACCATAGTGCATTGTAAAGAGATCAAGAAATTCATCCACATAGGATGTGGAATCACTGTAACATGTAAAATCATTACCCGGTGTATTAGTGAATAATTCATGCCATTGAGTGCGGAGCATATGATAATCACTTCTGATTCCTCCGGGTTGAGTCAGAAAAGACACACTCTCTGTCATAAGAAAAGATTCGACACAGTTCTGTGAAAGTTCTACCGGTGCATCACAGGAAAACACGAAATCTATTATTCTTCCGTAAGACTGGTAAAGTGACATTGCAAGTTCGGGAGAATGTATTTCAGGAGTATCATTGTTTGCATTAAGTTCAAAGATTACAAAATGATTGATTTTCGATTTTATTTGTTCCTGATTTGATAAAAAAAGCATAACTTTACCTTCTCTTTCTTTGTTGAATATTTATATAAGAATCGTAATGCGTCACGAGAGCATATGTGTATTATTTATGCCTGGCTCAGTAACTATATGTGTATGTCATTTTCATAAAATGTGACTGCTGACTGCTAATAGCTGAATACTTATATTTTAAGTTAATTTTGCCAGAATTACAAGTTGATTCATAAAGGAATTTATTATAATTTACAACGGCAGAGATATACTCCTTCTTATGAAAAAAGGAAATCAGGTATATTAAAAGAATTATACTCAAGTAATATTGGTTCATGAGTTATGAAAAAGGAGACTTTTTTATGAAATTACTGCTTGTTGATGTCCATAAAGGTGTGGAAGTATGGAATTCTTTAGGTGCAGGTTATTTATCTTCTTATCTCACTGCCAGAGGTCATGAAGTAGATATAGAGGTTCTTCATTTCGGAACAGATTTAGATGATTTTATTAACATGTTAAAAGGACGGAATTATCCGTTAATCGGATTTTCTGCTTCCTATTATGTTGTTCTCGACCTTACTCTTGGTATAATAAAAAAGATAAAAGACGAAGGTATAAAATCCCATATTATTATGGGAGGTCATACTCCTACCAGTTGTTTCGATCTTATTATGGATATATTCCCTTATGTGGATACTATCTCACTCGGAGAAAGTGAAGAAACACTCCTTGAATTTATAGAAAAATTTTATGAACCGGAGAAATGGGGAGAAATAAATGGTCTTGCTTTCAGGAGAGAGGGAAAAATTATAGAAAATTCCCCGAGGCCTTTACTTGCAGACCTGAACTCTGTGCCATATCCTCACAGGAAACAGTTCATTACAGGAGATCTTCCCAGTCCTCCTTCTGCTCTTAAAGACACAATGGATTATGTTTTAAAAAGGCGAATGATGGTAACTTCAAGCAGAGGATGTTACGGCAGATGTTCTTTCTGCAGTGTCTATCATTTCTATAATTTAAATGTCCGCAGAGGCAGGACTGCAGATAATGTTGTTTCAGAAATAGAAGAACTGGTAAAAAAATATGATGTAAAAGTTATTGCTTTCAATGATGATAATTTCTTCATACCCGGTGATAAAGAAAAGAAATGGTATTATGATTTTGCCGATGAACTTGAGAGGCGAAATATTCATATTATATTTAATTTCCAGTGCAGGCCGAATGATGTGGATTACGATCTTTTCATGAGGCTCAAAGAGGTGGGACTTCATAATGTTTTTGTAGGTACAGAGTCTTTTATTCTGAGAACCCTGAGGCTTTTCCGCAAGGGAGTAACGCCCCAGGATAATCTGAAAGCAATAGAAACATTAAGTAAAGTAGATCTGGATTATCAGGTCGGTATGATAATATTTGAACCTTTTACGACCTTTGATGAAGTAAAGGAGAGTATGTCCATTATTTCATCTCTTTATGATAAATACGGTTATTCTTCCCCTCTCTGGATAGACAGGTTGAGGGTCTATCACGGAACAAAAATACAAAAAATGCTTGAGAATAAAGGCAGGCTTCATGGAGTATTCCCCTATTATTCCTACAGCATAGAAGATGAAAAAGCAGAAATTCTCTCCAGAATTCTCATCAATGGCGTGTCATCTTTTACGACTACGGAACAGGACTCTATGCTGGCACCTCAGGCAGGTAATCTGAATTTTCTCTGGGGTATGAGTTATTTAAAGGATTTACCTGATACAGGTCATATAAAATATTTACCACAGGAAGTAGTTAAAACTCTGTCAGTGGAAACAGGAAAATTTTTTCTTAATTTAATCTATGAAGTAATTTCTCATATAGAGAATCTTTCGACTGTCTCAGACAGCGAAATAGATAACATGACTGCCATGGTGAAAGAAAAATACGGGAAAGAAAATGACAGGATAATGAATATTATATTGAAAGAGTTGATTACTGCGTGATGCGTAATGCGTGATGCGTAATGCGTAAACGTTGAATTTACGTGTCACGCGTCACGCGTCACGCGTCACGACTATATGTTTCATAAAGATAAAAATCCTATTTTATTCATTACAACAGGATACAGCCTGGGAAAAGAAGGGCCGAGAACAAATTCAGCCCAGTTAGGCCATCTTTCTATGGCAACAATCCTTCATAAAAAAGGCTACAGAGTAAAACTTCTGTCAGGTGATTACATTGAGCCTGACGAATTACTTTATACCATAGATAAGGAAAAAATCTCTATAGTCTGTTTTTATACCACTTCAGAAGATATTTTCAGGGTTATGGGTCTTACTTCATGGATAAAAAAATATTTTCCTCAAACTGCTGTGCTCCTGGGAGGACCCCATGTATCCATATCACAGAAAGATAAAGATATGGAAGTATTAATGAAATGCCCTGCAGATATGGCAGTAAGGGGAGAGGGAGAATATACGCTTCCGGCACTCGTGGAATATTATTACAGAGGTAAAGGAAATCTTACGGATATAAAAGGTATTACCTGGAGAGACGGCGATGAACTTAAAAGAAATCCCGATGCCCCTCTTATTGAAAATCTGGATGAATTACCTGTACCTGAGAGGGAATTACTTGAACCTGATACCCTTATGCTGGAGCGTTCATTCCCCAGGATTTTAACCGGGAGGGGCTGTCCTTTTAACTGTGCTTTCTGTTTTGACGGTATGTTCGGACATCGCTACAGGGTAAGGAGTGTTGACCATGTCATGGCAGAAGTGGATTACATTCTGAATACATGTCACGGGAAGGTTCTTACATTTATAGACAATACCTTCACTATTTCCCCGGAAAGGGTATCGGCCTTCTGTAAAGCTTTAAGAGAGAGGAGAGAGAGAGGTTATGATTTCGTCTGGAGTTGCCTGGGAAGGGTAAATGTATTATATAAAAATCTTTCTCTTATCGACGAAATGGTGGATGCCGGTCTTATATTTCTGCAGCTCGGTGTGGAAAGCGGTCATGCCGGTGTACTTAAAGCTTACGATAAAAAAATAACTCATGACCAGATAAGAGAGGTTTTTTCATACTGTGAAAAGGCAGGCGTTTCCTCTGTGCTTTTTAATACCATTCTGGGAGGGCCCTTCGAATCTCCCGATACTTACAGAAAAAGCCTGGATTTTGCCATAGAGCTTCTCGGGCTTGCCCCTGGAAGAGCCTTCTGTACCGGTTCTATGATGCTTTCTCCCTATCCTATGACAGATATAGCGGAAAATCCTGAAAAATACGGCCTTAAGATCATAGACAGAGAATTTAAAAGAGGTCTTTCCGTTCAAAAAGTTCCCTTTACCGAGTCAGAACATTTTGATAAATATGAACTGGTAAGATTGCTTTATCGGTTTGAAGCAGAAATAAAAGAGGCCATGAGAAAACTTTTTCCTTCCATACCCAGACGTACAGTGATGCAGCATTTTGAAATAAGCCATAGATACGGAACTGTAAGCCTCTGGCTTGATGTGATGAAACTGGATCCCGGTATAAAGGTTTTTTATAATCTTTTAAAATATAATCTTTACAGAGATTACTATGATATACCGGTAGAAGATATTCTGGACTGGAAGCCTCTCAGGACATATGAACTTATGTATAATGAAGATAATCACTGTTTTATAAAAAGAGCTGACGGAACTCCGGTTATTATGAATGATTTTGAATCATGTCTTTACGAATACAGCGGAGGAAAACTTTCATTACGAAATATAATAGAAGAAATAAAAAATAGATTTAATATACCCTGTGACAGAATCCTGAAAAAGGCCATTTTATTTTCCCGTAAGATGGCAGATTTATTTGCACTTATATGGTCCAGGGTTTAGATTTTTCATTGCAATTATCTACACAAAAAAAAATTATTAAAAAATTAAAAAATTAAAGAAGGAAATTTTTAAAATATATCGAATATCTTTAATCAACTATAACTTTCGTTTTGCGAAACAATGAAATCTTGCAAAAATTCAAATTATAAAAGCATATCAAAAAAGATTAAAAAAATCTAATCAGATACAAAATTAAGTGAATTTTATATTAATTCCTCTAATATTCCGATTTAAATGACGTATCTGTATGTTAAGATCTGACCTGCCACAGGGAAAAGATTCTGCTATGTGTGAATTTCGTTTTTAATGTTGAAAGGAGATGGAAATGAATTTTTTATCCAGAAAGATTGAACAGACTCTGTTTGTAATGGCTGTTATGGCCATTTTGTTTTCTACAGCTTCTTATGCCGTTGCCGGAAATTATGTGGTGAAATCGGGCGATAGTTTATCCGGTATAGCAAATTCGGTAGGACTTACTTCAGAGGAACTGGCAGCTGCAAATGGTATTTCCAGAGACAAAGTGCTTATGCCGGGAGATGTTCTTTATATTCCTTCACAGGGAAGTTCCGGAGGTGGAAGTTATTATGTAATAACTGCCAGTGATGTAAATCTCAGATCCGGTCCATCCAGACAGGATGGTGTTCTCTGTGCTCTCAGTAAAGGAGAAAAAATAAAAATTATTGAAGATAGAGGACAGTGGTGCTATGTAAGGCTTTCAGACGGTTATGAAGGATGGGTTATGGGTGATTATATCGGATATGCTTCGTCGTCTTCGTCATCCTCATCGTCTTCATCGTCTTCATCGGCTCCATACACGCCGCAGAAGTATATAACAAAAAGTTATATATGTTCCGACAGTGTAAATGTGAGAAAAAAACCTTCTTTTAATGCAGATATTCTCTTTACTGCCAGTATAAATCAGACAGTCTATGTTCTTAACTGGCGCGGTGACTGGATATATGTTGCTTTCAATGACGGAACAAAGGCCTGGATGTACTATGATTATATAGCATGTTATAACGGCCAGCCCAGTGTGGAGAAAAAAGAGACAAAAACTGCAAAAAAAACCACACAGGTAGCTTCAACGAAAAGTGTACCTGAAGCACCGGCTACTTCGCAGAATACAAAAAATGCCATTTATTATTCAAATCAGAATAATCATTATACAACACTTTCTTCAAGAGGTTCAGGACTTTCGGCAAGTATTGTCCAGTTAGCCTACAGTTTTCTGGGAACTCCCTATGTATGGGGAGGGACAACTCCGAGAGGATTTGACTGCTCCGGTTTTGTTCAGACAATTTTTGCCCTGAATGGCATAAAGCTTTTGAGGATGGCAGACGAACAGTTTACCCAGGGAAATCCTGTAACCAGGGAAGAACTTCGTATAGGCGATCTCGTATTTTTCACAACCTATACATCAGGTGCTTCTCATGTTGGTATTTATATAGGCGACTCCAGTTTTATCCATGCTTCGTCTTCAGGAGGTTGTGTGAAGATAAGCAGCCTTGAAGAAGATTATTATAAAGCAAGATTCCTTGGAGGAAGACGCTTCTTTTGACCGCAGATTTTCAGGATTAGAGGATTACCGGGATTATTCGTCCCGGTAATTTTTTTTCCATGGATTAATGAGATTAAACAGGAGTTACGCATTTTGTCATTGCGAGGAGCGTAGCGACGAAGCAATCCCACCAGTTTTTGCTGTAATAATGGGATTGCTTCGCTTCGCTCGCAATGACCTGGTTTTCCTGTATTTTGTGCGTAACTCCTGTCTAAACCGGACGTTCCATAAATAGAAGGCGTTGTTCCCGTCACGCGTTACGCGTTACGCGTCACGATTCTTTATATCTTGAGCCATATGATTGCATAAAGATTATCCATTTTTTTATAAAAATCTATCATTTTATCAGCAAGGTTTTTTTTATCTAATCCCGATTTCTCAGACAGAATATTCGCTATTTCTCCGAAGGCCAGTTTACCTGAACTGTATTTGTAAAACTCCGTTTCCTCTTCGGAAAGTGTTATTTTCCCTGTTATTCTGTCCATAACCGCCTGTCTTCCGCTGTATTCCAGTGCATAAGTTCTCTGTGGACACCATCTGTCTATTTCTTCTTCTTCTATTTCGCTGAATCCCCTGTATAGTTTATAATCTTTCAGATTGAAATAGGTCTTTATGCCTTTATCAGATGAAAGAACGGAATACCAGGGAGTTTTAATGCCGTAACATGTCATGGCAAAATGTTCTTCTATCTGTTTTGATGTTACATTCCCGAGTTCCGACAGCATCATTCTGTAAAGTTCACCTTCAAACCCGAGCCTTGCCTTCTGTATGTCATATTTATTCATTTTTTCACTTTCCATAAATACAACATCTTCTGTCTGGCCGTCTTTAAAAGAAGGATCTATTATGGTGAGACCGAAACGTTCGGGTTCTTTATGGATGAGTGTGCCAGGATACGGTGTAAGGAGGCTGTGGTTGCATATTAACCTTCCGGGAGCAATTTTTATGAGCTTTCTTACAAAATCTGTCGTGTTTTTTATTTTTTCTTCTGTTTCGAAGGGGCCTCCTATTATTACATTGATTGATACAGAGAAAATATCTGCTTCCACACAGGCTTTTATTATTTTTTCTATCTGTTCCAGAGTGATTTTTTTATTATATAAGTCCAGTATTTCCTGGTTTCCGCTTTCCACGCCTATCTGAAGTATGGCAAGGCCTGCTTCCCTCATTTTTTTCAGTAAATGAAGCCTTTTTTCTAAAATATCTACCCTTGCCTCACAGAACCAGTAAAAAGGATATTTCTTTTCCCTTAAATCTTTAATGACAGAACAGATTTGTTCCATTCTTTCACTGTTTACAATGAATATATCATCAACAAATTTTATATATTTAACATTCCAGTTATTTACGAGGAGTTCTATCTCTTTTATTACATGGCCGGCACTTCTCATGCGATATTCTCCCCCTCCGAAACTTTCGTAACAGAAGGCACATCTAAAAGGACATCCTCTTCCTGTTATTATATTAGGATAGGAGTGGTTGAATTCTGCCATGTCTCCTTCCAGCATATGCCAGTCAGGCACAGGCAGTTCATCGAGATTTTTAATGAATTCCCTGTCAGGATTTTTTATGATTTCATCTCCCTTCTTCCAGGTTATTCCCTTTATATCCTGAAGAGAGCCTTTCTGTTCATAAAAATATTCTGCCACTTCCAGGAAGGTATATTCGCCTTCATGTCTTATTATCAAATCGGCCATGCAATTTTCCAGAGTTTCTCTATCCATGACTGTCACGTGAGGGCCTCCGAGCAAAACAGGCATGGCGGGAAATGCTTCTTTTATTGCATCTACAAGGGCAGTTACCCTGTGGATTGTGTTGGTTATACAGTAAAAACCTGCCATACCGTAATTACCTTCCCCGATAAATTTCATAAAATCATCAGGATCAGGGAAGAGGTTTGAATAGAGTTTTACCCCGTACCCTGCTTTGTTGAGTAATGTACCGAGATAAAGCTGACCTAACTGCAGATTTTTTGTCCCGGAATCCTTTTCGTCTCCTGTGCTGTATCCGATATATACTAGCAATATTTTGTTGGTATTTTTATTCATAAATTATCTCCTTTATGGTCGTGACGCGTCACGCGTTACGCGTGATGCGTAATGCGCGTTTTACCGGTACCGGGCGAACACAGTGGTTTGCCTCTACTCACTCACGACTCACAACTCATTTTTTCATTCTGTGATGAGTCTCACATCAATAAAACTTAATATTGGCTAAAATATTTACTGATAATCTGTAACCGTGTTACGCATTACGCGTCACGATTTAATAATTCTTCTTTTCATAGAGAAAACCTTCTCTTATCTTTATGAAAGAAGGAATCGGCATGGCATCGGAGAATATAGTCAGTGCCGTAAATTTTTGTGTGTTTTATCGGAGGATGGTTATGAAAAAGATAAAAATACTTATTATGGGAGCAGCAGGAAGGGATTTCCATAATTTTAATGTATATTTCAGAAATAACTCTTCCTATGACGTTATTGCTTTTACAGCAGCCCAGATCCCGAATATAGATGACAGAAAATACCCTTCTGTACTGGCAGGATCTCTTTATCCTGAAGGTATACCTATATATCCTGAAGAAGATCTGCAAAATTTAATAAAGAAGCATCATATAGATCAGGTTATATTCTCTTACAGTGATATAGCTCATAAAGAGCTTATGCATAAGGCATCGATTGTGCTTGCCTGCGGTGCAGATTTCAGGCTTATGGGCCCGGTTCATACCATGATAAAAGCCTCTGTTCCGATTATAAGTGTATGCGCCGTTCGTACAGGTGTGGGAAAGAGTCAGACTACAAGAAAAGTATGTAAAGTGCTCAGAGGACTCGGATACAGGGTAGTAGCTGTAAGACACCCCATGCCTTACGGTGATTTAAGTAAACAGATATGGCAGAGATTTGCCACTCTTGACGATCTGGATAAATATGAATGTACGATTGAAGAGCGGGAAGAATATGCTCCTCATATAGAAGAAGGCATTATAGTTTATGCAGGTGTGGATTACGGGAAGATCCTTGAGGAAGCACAGAAGGAAGCAGATGTAATTATATGGGACGGAGGAAATAATGATTTTTCTTTTTATAAACCTGATTTTTCCATTGTCCTTGTAGATCCTCACAGACCGGGAAACGAATTGTCCTATTATCCGGGAGAAGTAAATTTAAGATCCGCCGATCTTGTTATAATAAATAAAGTAGATACTGCAAAAGAAGAGAATGTTCTTCTTGTAAGAAAAAATATAGAAGACGCCAATCCCTCTGCAAGGATTATGGAAGGTTTTTCTCCAATTACAGTGGATGATTATAAGACCTTAAAACATGACAGGGTTCTTGTTGTGGAAGACGGCCCAACTCTTACCCATGGCAATATGACTTACGGTGCGGCTTTTATCGCGGCAAGGGATATTCTGAAGGCAAAAGAAATAGTTGACCCCAGGCCATGTGCGACAGGTTCCATTAAAGAAGTCTACAACCGTTACAGTCATCTTGATAGAATTTTACCTGCCATGGGCTATGGAAAAGAACAGATGAAAGAGCTGGAAGATACTATAAATAAGACAGACTGCGATCTTGTCTTACTTGGAACCCCTGTTGACCTGAGAAGATTTCTGAATATAAATAAACCTGCCGTAAGGATAAAATATGAACTGGCGGAAAAAGGTAAACCGGATCTTTTAGAGATTTTAAAAGAACTTATGGATAAAGTGAAAAAGTGAGTCGTGAGTCGTGAAAAGTGAGTCGTAAAGGGTGAAGGGTGAGTAGGGGCGTTTAATTAAACGCCCTGGGATTAAATACGCATCACGCGTCACGCGTCACGCATCACGCATCACGCATCACGCATCACGATTAAAAAAAGGATGTAATAAATGGAACCACATGCAGATGCTTTTGAAAGAACAAAAAATACTATAGTATCTCCCTCTTTATCGGGAGGTATTGTAAAATTAAGAAACCTTATCGTAGTGTCTCTGTGTTCGTCTCTTTCTTTATTATTAATGTACACAATAGAATTCCCTCTAATACCTGCTTTCCCGATGCTTAAATATGATCCCGGTGATATACCTGCTTTGATAGCAGGCTTTGCCATAAATACATCTGCCGGTATATATGTTCTTCTATTGAAAAATTTTCTTTATCTCTTAAGCGGCGGAGGACTTTCAACGTTTGCTATAGGCCCGCTTATGAATCTCGCAGCAGGCTCCGTTATGGTATTCGTATCAACAAAGATATATTTTCTGAAACCATGTAAGACCTATGCCATAGCAGGCCTTGTAGCAGGTACAATCGCTATGACGCTGTTTATGTTACCTGCAAATTATCTGATTTTAACAGTTCTGCCTTTTATACTCCCTCAACTGGGAAAGATTTTATCTATGGACAGAGCATTGCTTTTTTTATTTACAGGAACTCTGCCATTTAATATACTTAAAGGTTCTATTACATCGGTCTTTACTTTTTTTCTCTACAAGAAAATCAGCAATTTTATAAAAAAATAGGTTTTTGACTTATGACACCCGGTGTCATTAAACATCACACAGATAGCTTCAATGATAAAGATTTCCTCATGTCTGATGAGAAATATCTCTATGATTTGGTTTTCTCGTCACCTTCTGAGATTAAACAGATTATATCGAAAGAAAACTGGTTTTTCTGGAATGAAAAGAATAAGATAGAAGAAGCACTGTTAAAAGATCCTTATAATATAGACCTGAATTTCAGGGCTTATACCTTTGATATTGCAATAGTAAACAGAATCTGTATATTAAAAGCTCTGTCTGCCTCCGGATCTTCTATGTTAAATTTAAATGATCATGTCCTTTCTTTACGGCGCATTATGCTGCAGGAACTGATAAAACCTCTGGACAGAAAAGTCATTGAAGAAATGGGATTACCTCTTACTTTCTTCGGTCGGGGCACTGTATCACCATATGCAAAAGAAGCAGGACATATGGACTGCATATGTGTAAATGAACATGATCAGTCTCTCTATCACTGGCTTAAAGCCAGAGAAGATGGCCTTCTTTCTTCTTCTCATATATTAATCCATTTTGATGCACACAGCGATATGACTCTCATATCACAGGAAGATCTTGACCTGTTAAAACATATAAAGAACAGCGATGAATTGAAAAATTACATAGCTTCCTTTTACCAGGAAGATAACAATCTTATTACCCCCGTAAATCTTACAACTTTTATTCATTATGCTGTTTCCTGCGGTCTTGTAAGAGAGATATTCTGGGTTTATCCGGACCCGGATTATTGTAAATACAGACTCCCTGCAAATCTGGAACGCGCTTTTTTTCTGGATATAGAAGGTGCGGATAATTTCTCCCTTCATAACGGTCATATTATGTGCCGGTGGGCAGGTATTGATGTACATATAATCAGATTGTCCGAACTCCCTGTTTTTACGGAAGAAGTAATACTCGATATTGATATGGATTTTTTCCTCAACGGCGTGTCTGCCGATGGTCTGTCCGGATGCAGGGGATATAGAATAAGAAACAGAGAAGATTTAGACCTCTGGCGGGAACTGGTACCTCATAAACTCAGGATTGGCGATTTGAAACCATGGATAACTCCTGAAGCATTTACGTCCGTAATAAAATCAAAACATATTGTTTCACCTCTTGTCACACTGTGTTTATCTCCTTTTTTCATACCTGAAGAATGGCATTTTTTGATCTCTATAGTGGCGAAATCCTTATAGAGAATTTATAACAGAACCAGATTTATCTGAATCGTGAAAAGTATTTTTTTAGGTAAAATTTTTAAGAGGATTTTTTTAAAAAAAAACGAATTAACACTTCAAGTTATTTTTAATCTATTCAGGAAGAGGTGGTTTTATGGATCGAATGATTCCAAAAGAATTCAGAGAGAAATTCGCACAGGCTAAAGAAGAACTTACACGTTCACCACAGGTAAATGAATTAATTAAGATTTGTAAAGAAGTAGAGGAGGGCAAAGCAGAAGCTGAGGTATTGAAAGGACAACTGGATGTACTTTATGATGTCCATGAAGCCCTTGTTGTAGCATACGAAGCTCTTGCACCAACACAGCCCAGAACGGAAACCTTTGCAGAAAAAGGTAAAAAGATGAGAGCTGCTTTTGACGAATTAAAAGAAGGCCTTGATGATATTTCTCTTTATCTGGAAGAACAGGATGTTGAACATATACATACTGGTTTAGACCTGGTAAAAAAGGCAATAGATACAATAACTGATGCCTCTGACGCTCTGAAAAAAGATGAAGAAGCCGTTGAAATTTTATCCCATTCCCCTCCAGTTAATGAATTACTCAGAATCGGAAAAGGTTTCCTTGCAGGAGAATTTCAGAAAGTCGATATGTTAAGAAGATATGAAGTAGTAGAAGCATTATATGCAGAGACTTCTTCCAATATAGAAAAAATAAGTCAGATGCCACCCGATACAAAGGCCATGGAAGAACAACTTCCTCTTATAAAGGAAGCTCTAAAAATGTTCAGAGAAGGCCTTGATGATTTAAAGGAATATTTTGCTACTGTCGAAAAGAAACCGGAAGAAGCCGAAGAGGAAGAAGGGGCTGAAGAAGAGGTTAACCTGGAAGAATTGCTCAAAGGCGGACTTGCCAGTATACAGGAAGCATCGAAGAGAATTTATGAAGCACAGCTTGCCATAAAAGAAGGTATAGATAAGGCTATGGAAGAGGATTCCAAGAAAACTGAATGGCAGGCCAAATTTATGGGTAAGACACCGGGGCCGGATGTTGGCGGAGGCCTTGATATTAAAGTCGGAGAAACTCCCGCCGAACCTCCTCCCGAAGAAGAATTACCGAAACTTCTTGTTCCGCCGAATTATAAAAAAGTATATGATGCAGCATGGGCTGTTTCCAAAGATGAAATAACGGACGATGAATTTCTTAAAACAGTAGAATGGCTTGCAGGAACTGTAAAGAAAAATATGGCAGACCTGCCCAAACTTGTAAAACCTGAAAATCTTTCTGAAGCAGAAGAAAAACTGTTTGATGACAGTAAAAAGAGCCTTGTAGATGGTATGGAAAATACTCTTGCCGGACTTGAAGAAATGAAGAAATATCTTGACGATAAAGATGTTTCCCATCTGGAGACAGGTCTTAATACTATTATGGTAGCAGGAGATATGCTCTATAAGATTCAGGTAATAGGCGATGAAGTAACAAAGAAAATGCAGGAAGCCAAAAAGAAAAAGTAAATTTAGCTGTCAGCTATTACAGCTGAACAGAGTGATTTTTACAACAGGAGCGATAAAAAAAGTCGCTCCTATTGTTTATATAGCAATTATTATAGTGTATTTCATAACTTATTAGAATTTAAGTCGTCGTGACGCATTACGCGTTACGCGTCACGGGTTTAATCCCTTTGCATCACGCATTACGCATTACGATGTCATTATTTATGGATAGTTATGAAACTAACTATAATTAGTTTTGAAAGCTGAAGAGCTGATTGTCAATCATGAAAGGAGACATATATTATGGCCGTTGTTATTACAGGTAAAAATTTGAAGATCGAAGATGTATATAATGTGGCAGTCCGTAATGAAAAAATAGAGCTTCATCCGGATGCCATGGGAAGGGTAAAGACATGCCGCGATTTTCTTGAAGAAAAACTTGCACAGAAAGAAATCATGTACGGTACCAATACCGGTATAGGAGAATTCTCTGAAATAGTACTCAATGATGAACAGGTGCTGAAATTTCAGAAATATCTTATTTACAATCATGCTGCCGGTATAGGCGAACCTGCGCCGAAAGCCCATGTGAGAGCAGCCATGTTAAGTCGTATCAATGTTCTTTCCAGGGGCTGTTCCGGATGCAGACCGGAGATAGTACAGACCTATGTGGATATGCTCAATAAAGGTCTTACTCCTGTTATGTGTGTCAAAGGAAGTGTCGGTGCCTGCGGAGATCTTTCTCCTATGAGTCAGATTGCCCTTACTCTTATGGGTGAAGGTGAAGTATTTTATAATGATCAGAGATTACCTTCGGCTAAAGCCATGGAAATGGCCGGTATTCCTGTCCCCGGTCTTAAAGCACGTGATGGGCTTGCTGCAATAAACGGCAGTAATGTTATAACAGGTATGGGGTCACTTGAAATATATGAAATAGAAAGATGGATTAAACAGGCTGAAATTGCTGCAGCTATGACACTTGAAGCTCT
>JBEHWO010000099.1:0-18081 GCA_040217695.1 Vulcanimicrobiota bacterium
CT
The DNA here is from genome assembly GCA_040217695.1 of Vulcanimicrobiota bacterium. GTDB lineage: Bacteria > Vulcanimicrobiota > SpSt-956 > SpSt-956 > JAKJGF01 > CALARM01. Next base: position 3 of record JBEHWO010000099.1, read on the forward strand.
GTGCCGGAACCTCAGGAAGAGAAAATTTCAGACAAAATCCCTGTGCCGGAACCTCAGGAAGAGAAAATTTCAGACAAAATTCCTGTGCCGGAAGTTCAGGAAGAGAAAATTTCAGACAAAATCCCTGTGCCGGAAGTTCAGGAAGAGAAAAAATATGTCGATGAACATATGTATAAATATATAAAAGATCTGAATAATCCCAGCAGTCTTGTAAGATTAAAAACAGTCATAAAACTTGGAGAAACAGGCAGTGAAGAAGCTTCAGAAGCCCTTATCGCAAAATTAAAAAGCGGAGATAAAGCAGATATAAGATGGAGAATAATAGAAAGTCTCGGAAAACTGAATAAAAGTAACAGTGCAGAAGTACTTATAACTTTTTTAAAAACAGAAATACCTGATATTAAAATTAAAATAATAGAAACACTTGCCCTGTTAGGAGATAAAAAAGCCGTAAAACCTGTAACAGAAGAATTAAAATCAGAACTATCAGTAAAACTTGCTGCCATAGAAACACTCGGTATGCTGGGTGATAAAGAAATAGTTCCCAATCTTATAAGAGAATTAGAAGATAAAGATCCTACAGTTAGAATAAGAACAGTAGAAGCTCTTGGCAGGCTGGGAGACAGACTTGCCATAGATCCTATAAAAAATGCCAGAAAAAAAGAAGGCATTTTCAGTATTATTATGAAATCCACCATGGCTTCAGTCATAAAAAAACTGGAAAATAATTAATATTCATAATCTATAATCCTCATAATAGAATATAAACTATTTTTAAAGGTTAAGGGTGTTGTGTGCTTATAAATGTAATATTCCACCGGTTATAGTCGTGACACGTAACGCGTGACGCGTGACGGGAGAGGAGACAGGATAACGGAAATGTTAAATTTTTGTTAATATTTAAAAGTAACTCTTTACTTTTTAAAATTCTGTAGTGATAAATTACTGAGGAATGAATTAAAAAATTGTTACTATGTTATTGTCTTACCCCGCGTTACGCATCACGCGTTACGCATCACGATTTTAAGGAAGGAATTTGATCAATAATTCTATGAATGAACCTAAACCTCCGTCCGATTATTCTCGCCAGAGAGAACATTTCCTGTCCCAGGAAATGATAAAAATGGATATAAACAAGCCAAAAGGTAAAACCAGTCGTAAAGATTTAAGCTTTATCCGTCTTACCCTGGATGATGATATGTATTTTCCTCCTGAACCTCCTTCAAAAAAACATCAGGCTTTTTTAAATATAGCAAAAACTCAGATGTTGAAAATGGATAGTACGCGTAAAGATTTCCTTCAAACAGCTGCCACTCAGATGGTAAAAGATGTACTCGGGCAGGAATTCGGCAAACATTTTATGAAAGACAAGGGATTTTCTCATATGCAGGAAGCCATAACAAACAAGCTTCTTCAGAATCCGGATTACAGACATATACTTCAAAAATTACTCGGTCTTATGGGAGATTCCAGGTGAAGTGCCTGCAATAAACCGTCAGATTTTCTGTTTCACTGACAGTATTCTACTTCAGATTGAGATTTCACGGACTCTACAGATTTATAGTGAATTTCATAATTTATTAGAATTAATGTAATTTGTCCCGAATTAATGAAATGAGTAGTAAGTAGAAAAGGCTGATCTTACTCACTACTCACTGTTCATGTATTTATACTAATAAGCTCTATCTATAATTCGTTCAAGTTCAGTCGGGTTATAAGCATTGGCTATAGCTTCTTCTCTTGTTATAACCTTTTTATTACAGAGATCTCTCAGGGCTGCAGACTGAGATTTTGTATCAGGTTCCTTATCAATGAGTTTCTCAAAATTAAGCATATCTCCCTCTCTGAGACATCTTTTTATCTTTGGCGATGGGACTACATATTCCATGGCAACAATTCTACCTCTGGCCTTGGCTTTAGCTACCAGTGTCTGAGAAAAGACACCCTGAAGGCAGGCAGTCAATAAGGCTCTGGTTTTATCTCTTTTATCTTCAGGAAAGCTATCAATTATATGATTAATAGCCGGGAAAACTCCTGAAGTTCTCAGATTGGCCATTACAAGTACACCGGCATTTGCTATGGAAATACACTCATCTATAATGTTTTCATCTCTCAGATCGCTTACTACTACTACATCAGGAGCCTGCCGGAGAGCACTCTGAAGAGCGCTCAGAATAGAATTTGTATCAGGCCCGACCTCTCTCTGACATATTATACTCTGTTTATTACGGTGTAAAAATTCTATTGGTTCTTCTATGCTTATAATAAGACAGCTACGGTGTTCATTTATAAAATCTACCATAGAAGCAAGGGTTGTAGTTTTTCCGCTTCCGGAAGGGCCTGCAACAATTATAAGTCCGCTGTTTAAGGCAAGAGTTTTTTTCAGTTGTCCCGGCAGTCCCAGTTCATCAAGTGTAAGTGGTCTTGGAGGCATAATTCTTATAGAAGCTCCCAGGGTTCCTCTCTGGAAAAAAATACTTATTCTGAAGCGTGAAAGTCCTCTGACACTGTAAGCAGTATCAAATTCTTTATTTTTCAGAAGATTCATTTTCTGCATATCATTGAGCAGAGGTTCAAGCATCATCTGAGTATCCTGTGGTCTGAGCAGATCTTTACTTACAGGTGTAAGTCTGCCATCTATTCTGAATGTAGGAGGGCTTCCTACGGCAAGATGAAGATCCGATGCTCCTCTTTTAACCATTAATTGCAATAATTCTTCCAGATTCATAGGTTTAGTTTCATTGCTCACTTTTACTGCTCTCCTTAAAAATAGTTTAAAGTTGAAATAAGAGACTGTAAGAAAATAACCCTGGCAAATTGTTAGAACGGTTATCATCCTCGCGTCACGCGTTACGCGTGACGCGTCACGATATAGACGTAAATATGATTGGGTTATTTCTTGACAACCCCTAAGTTGAGGGTTAAGAAAAAAAACGCTATACTATAAACCCTTATTATCCTTCTTCTTCTTCTCCATGTCCTACAAGCCTGTTAAACTCTCCCGGATCCTGGGCTTTAGAGAAGGCTTCTTCATAGGTAATAATTCCCTGAACAAAAAGATCCCTTAAAGCCATATCCAGAGTCTTCATATGGTGGATTGCTCCGCCCTGCATTATATTCATTATTTGATGAACTTTTTCTTCTCTTATTACATTTCTGACAGCAGGTGTAACAGTAAGGATCTCCATAGCCATAACACGTCCTTCACCTTTAGCTCTCGGCATAAGTACCTGTGACAGTACCCCTTCTAAAATGGAGGCAAGCTGAATTCTTATCTGTCCCTGTTGATGTGCAGGGAATTGATCTATGATTCTATCTATCGTAGCTGCTGCACCGGTAGTATGTAATGTGGCAAGTACAAGATGTCCCGTTTCTGCAGCAGAAATAGCAATAGCAGTTGTTTCAAGGTCTCTCATTTCACCTACGAGTATAACATCAGGATCCTGTCTTAACGCACGTTTCAGAGCTTCATTGAAGGAATTAGTATCAGGTCCTACTTCTCTCTGACTTATAAGACATCTTTTATCACGATGTAGAAATTCAATAGGATCTTCAATGGTTACAATATGACATCTCTTATTTTCGTTAATAAAATCAATTATAGAAGCCAGCGTCGTAGATTTACCGCATCCTGTAGGGCCTGTAACAAGGATAAGTCCTCTTGGTTTCATCGCAAGATCTTTTAATACGGAAGGAAGTTTTAATTCATCCAGAGTAAAAGGGCGGGCAGGAATAGTTCTGAATGCGGCTCCCCATGTTCCTCTTTGAAGATAGATATTAACTCTGAAACGGGACAGGCCTCTTACACTGTATCCAAGGTCCAGTTCTTTTTCCATTTCGAAGGTTGTTCTCTGTTTATCAGTAAGAATACCGCTCAGAGAAGCTCTTATACTATCAGGAGTGAGTATTGTATGGGATGCAGGATAGAGATTTCCATCGATTCTCATCATAGGAGGGCTTCCTGTTTTTAGATGTAAATCTGATGCCCTTCTTTCAATCATTTCTTTAAGCAGTTTATTGAGGTCTACCTCTCCGGAAACATCAGTCACCCTGCCGGTTCTTCTTTTGGTCGGTGTTGTCGACGTAGACATTAACGTTCACCTCTTTTAATTTATATGAGAATCGTCATGCGTTACGCGTGACGGGAGAAACTAATTCTCATTCTTCCTTGTGACCAGATCGGTCATGGCTGTTAGAGAGTAGTGAATGGTGAGAAGTGAGAAGTGAGAAGTAAAAGGTCAGTGTATTACTCACCTATCACCTCTCACATCTCACTTTCTAATGGAGGCGGCGGGAGTCGAACCCGCGTCCAAAGAACTTCAAGTAAAAGTGTCTACAAGCTTAGACTGGATTTAATTTTCGTGAGAACTATCTCCCTCCAATCAGGGAATTAGTTTCCTTAGTCTCTTGATTTCCCCTTACAGGCCGGGACATTCCTGTAAAAGTAGTCAGTCTGTTGTGACACCCGGCATCCGGCTCAACTGACGAAACCGGAGCGGATGTAGCTGCATTAAGCAGCTAAAGCTACATCGTAATAATTATCGGCATTTATTGTTTTTACCGCTGTTTAACGAGGCCAACGGCACCTCGGCCTGCTGCTTTAACATTCCATTCCCTGTCGAAACCATTACGCCCCCCCTGTTGATTTATTATATCATTTCGCCAATTTATTATATCATAGAGAAATATTGATTTCAAGTGTAAATTGAGAATCGCAACGCGTGACGCGTGACGCGTGACGCGTGGTTTCATCATTCACTGCTCACTGGTCCCTACTCTCCCCCGTCCCTCTTACCCCGTTCAAGCCTTCTCTTTGTATCTCTCTCTGCTATGGATTCTCTCTTATCGTAAAGAGTTTTACCTTTACCGAGACCGAGTTCAACCCTGGCATAGCTTTTTCGGAAATAAATCTTAAGAGGAACAAGGGTTAAGCCTTTAGCATCTGTCTGTGTTTGAAGTTTACTTATTTCTCTTCTGTGAAGTAATAATTTTCTGGTTCTGAGAGGTTCATGATTTACATAACCACCCTTTTCATAGGGAGGTATGTGAAGATTGTAAAGCCATAATTCACCTCTGTCAACCTTTGCAAAGGCATCTACAAAACTCACTTTTCCCTGTCTCAGAGACTTTACTTCACTGCCTTTAAGAACAATGCCTGCTTCCAGGGTATCCAGAATTTCATAAAGATGTCTTGCTTTTCTGTTACTGGCAACTATTTTAATAGGATCAGCCATATATATAAAACCTTTATTCTTTTGGTAAAAAATCAACCGTGACGCGTGACGCGTTACGAGTCACGAACTAAACCATTTTAGTTCCTGTAGAAAAACCTTTTAATTTCAACCTTAAATCACTTCTGCTGTCTGCATTCATAAGTGCATCTTCCACAGTAATAAGTCCTGCTTTATAAAGTTCATGGAGATGCTGGTCAAAGGTCTGCATACCTTCTGCATTACTTCCTTCGATAGTGGCTTTAATCTTATCTGTTTCCCCTCTTCTTATCAAATCTCTGATTCTGGGTGTAACCACCATAACTTCCACTGCAGGAATTCTTCCCATACCATCTGCTCTTGGCAGAAGACGCTGTGAAAAAATAGCTCTGAGATTCATTGAAAGCTGAAAATATACTTCCTGATGTGTATCGGCAGAGAAGAACTGCATTATTCTCTCCATTGTTTGATTTGTATTTGTAGAATGAAGTGTACTCAGTACAAGATGCCCTGTTTCCGCAAAAAATATGGCAGATGTAACAGTTTCCACATCTCTCATTTCTCCGAGCAGTATTACATCGGGAGCCTGACGAAGAGCATACCTTAAAGCTTCAGAATAGGATCTCGTATCTATGCCGACTTCTCTCTGACTTACAATACTTTTTTTATCCTTATGAATAAATTCTACAGGATCTTCGATAGTAATTATATGACCTTCCATATTGGAGTTACGATAATCTATCATAGCCGAAAGAGTGGTAGATTTTCCACTTCCCGTAGCGCCTGTAACCAGTATGAGTCCCCTCTGTTCCAGAGCCAGTTGTTTCATCACAGGAGGAAGATATAAATCATCTATAGAAGGGATTTTAAGATTAACCCTTCTGAAGACAAAACCAACTGTTCCTCTCTGACGATAGATATTTACTCTGAATCGTCCCACTGCAGGAACAGTATATACGAGATCTACCTCGGGATGGGTCTGGAATACTTTCTTTTGATAATCATTCATAAGATGAAGGGCTAATTTTTCCAGATCGGCATAATTCGGTACTTCAGAACCGATACGTTTCAATCTATCATTTACCCTTATTACAGGAGGACTGTCTGCTTTCAAATAAAGATCGGAAGCTTCATCTTCTACAGCCTGTTTCAATAAATCATGAAGTTTTATGGACATAAAACTACCTCCTTATCTTCAGCGAAATCCTGAGGATCACATGTTAACATAATAAATACCTCAATATTACCAGAAATTAAACTGGGCACTTTTGGATTCTTCATCTTCTTCTGCTGCAGGTGCAACTACCGGTGCTTCAGTAGAATACTGACTGAATGTATTCTTATCATGAGCGGCCCTGAAAGCTTCTTTCCAGGTTATGACACCCTGTTTAAGAAGTGTTCTCAGATGTTGATCCAGGCTCTGCATACCCCATTTGGTAGCAGTTTGAATAATAGATGACATCTGGAAGGTTTTGGCTTCACGAATTAAATTCCTGATAGCAGGAGTTCCTGTCATTATTTCCAGAGCAGCAATTCTTCCTCTTCCGTCGGCTCTTGGCATAAGGGTCTGTGCAACAACAGCTTCAACAGTTTCAGAAAGCTGTACCCTTACCTGAGATTGCTGGTGAGGAGGAAAGACATCAATAATTCTGTCTATAGTTTTTGCCGCACTGTTGGTATGAAGGGTAGTGAGAACAAGGTGTCCCGTTTCTGCTGCAGTAAGAGCCATCTGTATTGTTTCAAGGTCACGAAGTTCACCTACGAGAATTATATCAGGGTCTTCTCTCAAAGCACCTCTGAGAGCATCAGAAAAAGTATGGGTATGAACCTTTACTTCCCTCTGATTGATAATACATCTCCTGTGTTCATGAATAAATTCTATAGGATCTTCTATAGTAATTATATGATCATCTCTTTCATCATTTATAAGATCAATCATACCCGCAAGAGTAGTCGATTTACCGCTGCCGGTAGGACCTGTGACAAGTACAAGGCCCCTGTCCAGTCTGCACAGCTCTTCTACTATTGAAGGGAACCCGAGTTCCTTCAGTGTCGGTATTCTTGTAGGTATGAGACGGAAAACAGCTCCTTCTCCTCTTCTGTGGTAATACACATTAACTCTGAAACGAGCCAGTTCCTGAAATTCTATGGAGAAATCGAGATTCATATTTTCTTCAAAAGCGCTTTTTTGTTGTTCTGTCAATACATCATATATAAGGTCATGAATAGTTTCCCTGGTCAGGACGGGATAATCAGTCCTTACAAGGACGCCGTTAATTCTTAAAACAGGCGGTGTTCCCACTGTAAGATGTAAGTCAGAAGCACCTCTTTCGAGAGTTAATATTAACAACTCTGCTATATCCAAGTTCTAAACACCCCGCTTCATATATTTATAATCTCACTGACAGGTAAAATTCCATCCAGTACTTTTTCCCTGCACCGTTCTTTTATGGTTTTATAATTGGAGGGGACAAATATATCAGTTCCTTCTGAAGTCAAAATTTTCATTCTGTCTTCTCTGGAAGGCAGATAATATTCATAGAGAAGTGTCTGCCCAATATAGCCTGAAAAATTACATTCCGAACAGCCTTTTCCCTTTTCATAACAGACATTATGACTCAATTGATCTACCAGAAAAGGAAAATCTGCTACAGTAACACTCTGTTTGCAATTAAAGCAAAGAGCCCTTGATAAGCGCTGGGAAAAAATCCCCTGAAGTACACCTGCTATGGCAAATGGCTCTATACCAAGAGAGGTAAGATAACAAAAACATGTATAAACATTCTGAAAAGGCAGGGCTATTAATATTAACTTTCCTGTGAGAGCAACATTAAAAAGCATTCTGAGGCTTTCTCTGCTCAAATCCGAAGTTAACATAAGTATATCCGGGTTCTGCCCCATTACCATTTTTAAAACTTCATAATCATTATCATGTCCGAGAGAAGAATATTCCATCTGTATGAATCCTTCTCTTCTGAATGTTACAAAATCTTCAAGGGTAACAACCTTTTTATCTGTAAAAGATACTTCCCTGAGCATTGCATAAAGAGTTTTCGTAATTTCAATCTTTCCCGGAGAAGATACAATAATAACACCGGAATTTTTCTTCATGGCTCTCGCAAGTTCCAGAGTTATTCTTTCATCAATCTTCATATCAGACAGTTTTACAGGATCTTTTATAAAAGGTATAAGGGTTAAAACTACAGACTTACCATAGATAGTAGGAGCAAAATGAACTTTTATTCTTATAACCTGATCCATAACATTAATGGAAAAAGGTCCTCCTCCGTCGCCTGAACTATTTCCAGATTTAATAATAGCTTCAAGCTGAGCTATTATTGAAGGATACAAACTCATAGGTTTAGAAAAATACTCGTAGTAAATTCCGTCTATTTTATATCTTATCCTGAGCAAATCCTCTGCCGGTTCTATATGTATTTCAGATGCATTCGCTTCAAAAGCTCTGAATATAACGGTATAGACAAAAATACCGCTGTCAAAATCTCTCGTAACAAGTCTCTTGATTTCCTTTTTGTAATCAACCGATTTTATCCCTTCCATATCACTGTGCTGGAATTCATGAGAGCTTTCTTCTTTAAAAACCTGACGAATTATAGAAAGAATATTACTGGAAGAACTCAGAGATATGGATATTTCTGCTTTAATCGTATTTTTGACCGTTTCAATAGCCTGATTATCAGTAGGATCTGCCATAACAAGAGTAAGTTCATTACCTATCTTTGCTATAGGTATCATCTGATAAAATTCAAGGGCTTCCCTGGAAATACTTCTGGCAACAGTAGTGTCTACCATGTTTATTGTAAGATGTACATAAGAAATATCAAGCTGATTGCTCAGAGCCCAGTTTATATCATCTTCAGTAACATAGCCCAGCTGTACAAGAGTCCTTCCCAGCCGTGTTTTAAACTCCTTTTGAGCCTCAAGAGCTGTTTCCAGTTGTTCCTGAGTTATAAGGCCATATTTAACCAGAATATCTCCGAGCTTCATTTTCTTTATGTTTTCCGGATTATTCATAATGTTCAAGACTTAATTCTATCACCGGGCAGGGTTGTTTCCTCCAGTCACGCATTACGCGGGTCACGAGACATATCCCGGTATTTACCTGTTTATTATTAAGTCTGTTCCCCTTTCTTCAAAAGGTAAAGACAAATAAAATGTTCTGTATCTTCCCACTGACCGTTATTGTCTATAATCACATGGGCATATTTTTTCTTTTCTTCCAGAGGCATCTGCATAGAGATTCTCTTTCCGGCTTCTTCCAGGGTCATGCCGTCTCTTTCCTGTAACCGTTTAATTTGAGTAACCTCTGTTACACTTACAAGCCATACATAATCAACTATCGTATAAAGTCCTGACTCTATAAGCAAAGGAGCATCCAGAACTATTAAACTTCCGTCAGGCTCACGGGAAATCCTATCTTTGATTTCTCTTATAATCTCAGGATGAGTAATATTATTGAGCTTCTCAAGTTCTTTTTTATTACTGAATACTATAGAAGCCAGCTTTTGCCTGTCTAAAGACCGATCGGGCTTCAGTATATCCATTCCCCAGGCTTCAACAATATTCTTCCATGCAGAAGACATTGGTTTTACAACATATCTTGCTATCTCATCGGCATCTATTATCACTGCACCCTGAGATTTTAAAAAAAGAGAAATTTTACTCTTTCCACTGGCTATACCACCGGTAAGGCCTATAAGCAAAGATTACCCTCCCTGCAGTTCCCGTAATGCGTGCCCCATACCATAAACAGAATTATTCTTTTTTGGTATTTATGGCAAGGAGATCTGCAATAGTAACACTTTCATTTCCCTGACGTGTTTGATAGGAAGCAAATTCCTTTTCCTTCTTTTCTTCTTTTGCCTGTTTTATACTCAGAGTCATCCTTCTCTGTACAGATTTGACATCCAGTATTTTAACAGGGATCTTACTGCCTATAGTAAATAATTCACCGAGTTTTGCATTTTTATCTTCCGAAGCTTCATGGAGAGGAACAAGTCCTTCGATACCTGGTTCAAGCTTTATAAAGATATATTTCGGAGCAATCTTGGTAATTTCACCTTCCATAATATGGCCGACTTTATAATCTTCTGCCTTGAACTGCCACGGATCCGGCTGGGCCTGTTTGAAGCTGAGAGAGATTCTTTCTTTCTTTTTATTAATTGCAAGCACCATTACTTCAACTTCCTGTCCCACACTGACGACTTCAGACGGATGTTTTACTCTGTCCCAGGAAAGCTCGGAAATATGAACCAGACCGTCAACGCCTCCGAGATTAATGAAAACTCCAAAATTTGTAACCCTTGCAACAGTTCCTTTCACTATTTTACCTTCTTTAAGATCTGTAAGGGTTTTTTCTTTTTTATTAACTCCTTCTTCCTGAAGTACTTTTTTCTGAGATAAAACAACTTTACGTCTGTTTCTGTCAAGTTCGAGAACCTTTAGGCGTAATGGTTCGCCAACAAATTCTTCCAGATTTCTTACAGGTTTAAGCCTTATCTGTGAAGCAGGTACAAAACCTCTCAGACCGAGATCCACAATAAGTCCGCCTTTCACCTGTTCAACAACGGTGGCTGTAATAACAGTCTGTTTCTCATAGGCAGTCGTAACTCTGCGCCATGCATCTTCAAGATCGGCTCTCTTTTTGGATAAAATAAGCTTGCCGTCTTCGTCTTCCATAGACATAACATATACAGATACTTTCTCACCGACTTTAACCACTTCTTCAGGATTATCAAAGGTACGATAAGAAAGCTGATCCTTCGGAATAAAAGCATCATTTTTATATCCAACAGACACGAAAGCTCCTTCAGATGTGACACTTACTACTTCTCCTTCTACAACTGCTCCTTCGGAGATTTCCGTAAAGGTCTTATCATACATTTCTTCCATTGCTTCTTTTTGTTCTGTTTCGTTCAATTTTTCTTCCTGATCTATTTCTGTTATTACCTTCTCTACGTCTTCTACTACACTTTTTACTTCTTTATCAATGCCCTCATTAATTGTTCCTGTTTTTTCACTTGTCGTTGCAGCAGTCTTTTTTGCATTCATGCTGTTATCCACTCTGGTAGCACTCCCTTCAGGTTTAACCTAAAATTATACTTTCATTAATTAGATAAATGAAAAAGTATATACAAACTCACTTAAGGTAAAGAACATACCTTAAAATCCGATAAAATACTCTTCCTGAAATCCGTCTGTCCCCCTTTCTAAAACCGGTTCATATAATGATAACCGGGCATCAGGAAGTTAAATCCAATGTTCTGAAAATTTATACATATAAGTATCTAAGATTATATTCAATATCTATAGAAAAAGCAATAGTGATTGTGCTTTTAAATGACATGTAATTTTCAGTGACCAGTTAACAGTTAACAGTGACCAGTTACCAGTGACCGGCGAGTCGAATTTCATTCTTAATCACCGAAAATCATAGTACAGCCATAAAAAACTCGATCTACATTAAAATTTTTCCATATCGTATAAATCTCTGCCCGATTTAAAATCGGCAACCACAGGCACAATGAGTTTATAAGATTGTTCCATATGAGATTTAACGAAAGGAAGCAATTCATTAAACTCTTCTGCAGGCAGATCGAAAACAAGTTCATCATGAATCTGCAATACCATAGATGATTTAAGTTTTCTCTGCTCTATCTCCCTGTCTATAGTAATCATGGCATGTTTTATAATATCTGCAGCGCTTCCCTGTATGGGAGCGTTTACTGCCATTCTTTCTTCTGCTTTTCTTACATTCCAGTTTCTGTCAGAAAGATGAGCAAAATTCCTTCTCCTGCCTGAAACAGTCATTACATAACCTTTTTCTCTGGCATCTAACACTACATTATCAAGATAGGCCTTTATACCGGGAAATTTATTAAAATAATTTTCTATATATTTTTTTGCATCTTTCCTGTCGATGCCGAGATTCCTGGAAAGACCGAAATCACTTATACCGTAAAGGATACCAAAATTCACGGTTTTTGCGATACGTCTCATAGAAGAATCCGGTTCCTGCTCTGGAGGTAATTCAAATATATCCCTTGCCGTTTCACTGTGAATATCATGGCCATCGACGAATGCTTTAACCAGCCTTTCCGTGCCGGAATAATGGGCAAGGATTCTGAGTTCTATTTGAGAATAATCACATGCAAGGAGCATATTCTCAGTTCCGGAAGGTTTAAAAGCCTTCCTTATCAATCTTCCGAATTCTGTCCTTACAGGTATGTTCTGTAAATTCGGATTACTGCTGCTCAATCTTCCCGTTGAGGCAATGGTCTGATTGAAACTGGTATGCAATTTTCCCGTGATTGGATCAACAAGGCCCGGCAATACGTCCAGATAGGTTGTTTTTAATTTATATAATTCCCTGTATTCCAGGATATAATCTATTATTCTGCAATGTTCTCTGAGAGGTTCAAGAACCTCCGAGGCAGTGGAATATCCTGTTTTGGTTTTTGTCCCTCCAGGAAGGGCAAGTTTATCAAATAAAATCTCACCTAACTGTTTCGGCGAATTAATATTAAAATCTTCACCTGCAAGAGAATAAATCTCTGCAGAAAGTTTCTTTAATTCCTCATCTACCCGGGAAGAAAGGTTTTTCAATATTTCCGTATCAATGGTTATCCCTCTCATTTCCATCCTTGCAAGTACGGATAGGAGAGGCATTTCCATGTCCTGAAAGAGAGACAGGAGATTCATATGTTGCAGACCGGAAATTAACACATCGGAAAGGGGTTTTATATGGCATGTTATTCTTGCGGAAGCTTCTGCCTGTTTTTCCGTGGAAAGCTCTTCCCAGGAGAGGGCTTTTTTCCCCTTGCCCAGTATTTCTTCTTCATTTTTAATGGAAAGAGATAAATATTTTGAAACTATATAAGATAAATCGGGCGAAGGTCTTTCACTGTCCAGAAGAAAAGCGCCTATCTGAACATCGCAGACAATACCTCTCAGAGTTATGCCGTATCCCGCAAGCTGTATATAAACATTTTTAAGATCAAATCCGTATTTGGCTATTTCATCATTTTCAAGAAAGCCTTTAATATGTTTCATTACATACTCTGTTTCAAGAGAAGAATTTTCTTTACCTTCATCAACAGAGTCAAATAAAAGTCCCTGCGACATTTCCGATTTTCTGTTATATTTATATTCACTGTAAGTACAGGGTATATAGTAATGTTCTTTCTCTGTCGTAATACCAATACCGAGAAGAGGTTTGTATAACGACGGTCCTCTGTAAGAAAAACAATTTAAACTTATCCATGAACTGTTTTTCAGATCGTCCAGAAGAGATTTAAATGAATCTTCAGTAGAAACTATTACCGTTTTATATTCAGGTTCTCTCTGTTTCATGGGAGAAAGACTATATTTCTGCATATAAGATTTAAATTCAAGTTCCTGCAAAAGATCTCTTAATTTATCGGGATCAGGTTCCGTAAGAAGACAGTCGTCCCAGTTTATTGCAAGATCGAGATCGGTATAAAGTTTTATAAGTTTCCTGCTGTCCCATGCCTTCTGTTCGTTTTCCTTCATAATATTTCTGATTTTATCGGATTTTATCTTATCTAAATTTGACATAATGCCTTCAATATTACCGAATTCAATGAGAAGTTTTGTGGCATTCACCTTCCCTATACCGGGAACGCCGGGAATATTATCGGACGAATCTCCCTGAAGGGCTTTTAAGTCTATAAGCTGTTCAGGGGAAAGTCCGTATCGTTCCTTTACCGCATTTATGTCATAACACTGCAATTCCTTCGCGCTTCTGTCAGGATAGAGGACTTTAGTCTGAGAAGAAACAAGTTGAAACAGATCTGTGTCACCTGAAAGTATATAAATATTTGCCCCTTCTTTTTCAGCTCTTTTAGTAACTGTGGCAATACAGTCATCTGCTTCATAGCCTTCCTTTTCGAACATGGGAATCCTGAGGGCTTCAACAAGTTTTAATACATAGGGGAGTTGTTCCTTGAAATCATCGGGCGTTTCTTCCCTCTGTCCCTTGTAATCCTCATACTGTTCGAGTCTCACAGTGGGAGCGGACGTATCGAAACTTATAGCCACATAATCAGGTTTCTGTCCCTCTATAGCCCGCGTCAGCATATTGATAAACCCCATAACAGCCCATGTCTTAATACCTTTAGATGTAGTCATGGCAGTTCTCTGAAGTGCATAATAGGCTCTGTACAAAAGACCATGACCGTCTATGAGAAGCAATTTTTTATCTTTAAGCAATTTTTTCCAAACCCCTTTTACTGTAAAAAATTCGACTGTGTCATAAATGTTGTGTAAACCTCTATCAAAGAACTGTTTCATGATACGTTTACACAAAACGTCTTACATTCTCTAAAATTACGATTGTCGCGTTTAAATTCTACATTTTACAGTAAAAACCTGCTCTTCATTTACATATAGAAGAATAATAAAGTAAATGATAAGTTTTAAATAAAAATGTGGGGATAAAGATTCTGGATTTTATCAAATATTTTTTATTTCCTTAAATATTTTATTATGTCCTGATTAACTATATCCATTATATTGTCACTCATAGCCATTGCCAGAATATTATTTCTGGAAAGATGTTTTATTGCTTCATCAGGTATATGAAGCGAAGCAAAAACAGGAATAATATTCCTGTCTTTATATTCAGGGAAAAAGCTGTAAAATTCTTTATTTTTTATAAACTCAATATAATCTTCTATATAACCGGTTCTGGGTGTGGATTTTACTTCAACCAGAATTATAAATGTATCATACACAGCTATAACGTCAAATTCCTTCTCTCTGGGCTTTCTTTTCTTTATGTTAGTTATAAAGGTATCGCAATCTTTAAGGTTAAAGTATTTTTCTCCTATGGCTTCTACATTGGGAGCGACTAAATCTTCTACAATAGTTCCCCATTTGGCAGCCAGGTCTCCCCATTTCTTATTCATATCATCTCTCGTTTTTTTCGAATCCTGCTTCATCTCTTCAATAGCAGCCTGAGTATAAGTTTTAAAGTCTTTCATTTCCTGTCTCATTTCATTCTTAAACTCTTTCATTTCCACTACGAGTCCCTGATACATTAACTGAGACTGGGCCATTAAAAATTCCAGCCTTTCTACCTTTTCTTCCACCTGTGCCATCGTATTTCACCTGCCATTCTAATACTCTCCGGAAGACTTCAGTCAATTTTTATCTTTCTCTATAAAAATATCTCTATAACTATTATAAATTATATTTTTTTACAGTCAACATTTTGTAAATATGTATAACACGAATTATGTAGAAAACAAGCTTCACAAAGAGGAACAGTTTTACAGAATTTCTTGCCATGTTTCACAATAAGGCCATGATATTCCTTAAAAACTTCAACTTTATTTTTTTCTCTATCCAATTGTGTCATAAATAAATCCTGCCAGAAATCATAATCGTGTTTTTCATATTTTCCGAGAATCCTTGAGAAAATTCTCTTTGTATAGGCATCAATTACAAAAACCGGCAGTTCTCCTGCATAAAGTATTATAGAATCGGCCGTTTCCGGCCCTATACCTTTAAGGGCAAGCAGTTCTTTTCGTAAATCCTTCAATGATTTTGTAAAACAATGGGACAGAATTTTATATTTCTTAGAAAAATAAAGAGCAAGTCCTTTCAATCTGACGGCCTTCTGATTATGATAGCCGGCACTTTTAATCAAAAGTGCCAGTTCTCCCGTATCTACGGTTTTTATCTTATCAGGATCATTCAAACTGTGTCTATTTAAATTATACAAAACTCTTTCCACATTATTCCAGGATGTATTCTGAGTGAGTATGGCTCCCGTAATTATTTCAAATCTTTCCCTGTCATTTTTCGGAGAAACCCCGAGATGGCGGGGCCAGTTTTTCTTAAAATCTTCAACGGTGCCTTCAGAACCGGTAAATTTTACATAACCCGGCCAGTCCTTATCTTCTTCAAAAAAAGATTTATCAAGACCTGACAGAGGCCACCAGCCCTGAGAGCCATAGGCTTCAAGGAATTTTTTATATACAGATACAATTATTCTCATAACGATTATAGTCGTGACGCGTAACGCGTAACGCGTGACGGGAGGAACAGATTCTCATACTTCGTTGTGTCCGAATGGTTATTAGTGAGTAGTGAGTGGGTTTTATATTCACTACTCACTATTCACTCTTTATAGTTTTTTGGGATAAGCTTTTACCTGTCTCGGTACTAAGGGTTAATATTTTCCATTTTACTTACTACATTCAACAAATCACTATAAACGGAAAAATCATATTCCGGGAAATCTTTCTTCAATTTATTTACCCACTTTGTTATCATCTTCCCTGCTTTAAGCGTTTCATCTACTCCATCCATAAGAATATCTTTTTTCTCTTTATTAAAAGAAATCCTGTTCATTTCACTTTCATAAATATTTATAAGCTGCCCTAGACCTGTAAGTCTTTCTATCAAACAGTTTATAGTTCCGGCAGGATCTTCTTTAAATGCTTCTCTGACAACAATATAATCTTTTGTTCTTCTTAAATTTTCATATTTATCCATTTACTTGCTCCATTCCAGAATAACCTTTCCGCACATGCCCGATCTCATAACCTCAAAGCCTTTCTCGAAATCGTCTATATAAAAATGATGGGTAACAACAGGGGTAATATTCAGTCCACCCTGAATAAGAGTTGTCATCTTATACCATGTTTCAAACATTTCTCTTCCGTAAATGCCTTTAAGGAATAATCCTTTAAATATGACCTGGCTCCAGTCAATAGCCACTTCTTCAGGGAAAATGCCGAGCAGACCGATTCTGGCACCGTTATTCATAACACCTAACATGGAACGAAAGGCATGACTGTTTCCCGACATTTCAAACCCTACATCAAAACCTTCTTTCATACCGAGTTCTTTCATAATACCGGCAATATCCCTCTCTTTTGTTACATTTACCGTTCTTGTGGCTCCCATTTTTGCCGCAAGTCCCAGGCGGTAATCATTTACATCTGTTATAACAACATATCTGGCTCCCACATGTTTTGCAATGGCCACTGCCATAATGCCTATAGGCCCCGCACCTGTAATAAGGACATCTTCTCCTACGAGGTCGAAAGAAAGGGTTGTATGAACTGCATTTCCGTAAGGATCAAAAATAGAAGCCAGATCATCTGAAATATCGGCAGGAAGGCGGAAGGCATTACCTGCAGGAATGGAGAGATATTCTGCAAAACATCCCTGTCTGTGGACACCGATACCTACAGTGTTACGACACAGATGAAGTCTTCCTGCATAGCAGTTACGACACTGGCCGCATACTATATGGCCTTCTCCCGAAACCCTGTCACCTTTATTATAACCTCTCACGGCACTTCCCATATCGACGACTTTTCCTACAAATTCATGACCTGTAACCATAGGGACTTTAATAGTTTTCTGTGACCATGCATCCCAGTTGTATATATGAAGATCCGTACCGCATATGGCTGTTTTCGTAATTTTCACAAGAAGATCATTGGGGCCTATTTCCGGCACAGGTACATCTTCCATCCAGAGACCCGGTTCTGCATTACGTTTCATAAGAGCTTTCATAAAATATACCTCCTGAGTTATAATAAAAATAATTATGAAGAATTTCGATAATAAAGGAAAAATCCCTCTATTACTCATTATTGAAAGAAATTTATTCCTGTGTTTCGTAATGCGTGATGTGCAGGGATTAAATCTGTCACGCTTTACTGGTCACCAGGACTTAAATTCTAAATATGATATAAATTAAATATTGAAAACAAAATAGTAACAATAAAAAACAAATTATTTTAATTTATTATTATAATATTTATTTTATAAGGAAATTATAAATTAAATTTAAACATAATATATTA
>JBEHWO010000100.1:0-18044 GCA_040217695.1 Vulcanimicrobiota bacterium
TGGCAAAAGAAGATATAGTTAAACCATCTCCTGCTACTGAACTTAAAGATGAAGGTTATAATTATATATGTATCAGGATGGCCAGAAAGATCACTATTACTGTAGCCAATAAACAGCCCCGGACTATAAAATCCACTAAAAGATATATTTATCAGCTATTATCCGATTCGGGTGTGACATTAAATTCAGAAGACAGGGTTTTCCCCGTGCCTCAGACTCCTCTTGCAGATGGTATGAAAATAAAAGTAACAAAAGTAAAACACAGGGTCTATGCAGAAAAAGAAGTAATACCTTACAGGGTGATTTACAGAGATGATCCTACAATCCCGGAAGGTGATGAGGTGGTTGCCCAGGAAGGTCAGGTAGGTATAATAAAGAAAACCAGGAAGATTTATTATAAAAATCATGAAGTAAGCAGTGAAAATGTAATAAAAAAGGAATTGCTCTGTGACCCGGTCAATAAAATAGTTCTCGTAGGCACAAAGGTGGAACCTTCCTATATTCCTCCCTCTCCTCCTCCTGTGGCTCTGGCATCTCATGGTTCCGTAAAATCCGGTTCTTTTATTACTATGGAGGCAACTGCCTATGAACCGAGTGCAAAAAGCTGCGGTCCCTTTGCCAGCGGCTATACTGCTACAGGATTACCTGCCAGATATGGTGTCGTAGCTGTTGACCCATATGTAATACCTTTAGGTTCTCATCTTTATGTGGAAGGTTATGGTTATGCCATTGCTGCAGATAAAGGTACAGCCATAACAGGAAACAGGATAGATTTATGTTTCGATACCTATGAAGATGCCATTAATTACGGAAGAAGAACCGTAAAGGTTTATTTACTCAAGTAGTGAGTAGTGAGTCGTGAAGAGTGAAGAGTGAAGAGTGAGTAGGGGCGACCCACCGTAGTCGCCCGGTACCGGTAAAATACGCATTACACATCACGAAACCACCCGTCACGCGTCACGCGTTACGCGTCACGATTATAGTATCACGCATTACGCATTACGAATTACGCATTACGCATCACGTTTTATAAGGAGACCATATGACTGAAAATATTCGCGCCAATACGCTGAAAGAATTGAAACGGATAGGTGTTGTTCCAAAAAAAAATAGTAAAGGCCAGCATTTTTTAATAGATAGCCCCAGTCTGGAAACACTTGTTTATACATCTGATATAATAGAAACAGATCATGTATTTGAAATAGGTGCAGGTACAGGTAATTTAACGATGGAACTGGCAAAGACAGGAGCTTCTGTTGTAGCACTGGAAAAAGACTTACAGCTTTTACCTTTACTTGAAGAAAAATTTAAAAATTACAGTAATGTAAAGATAGTTCAGGGCGATTTTAAGAAAATCAATATGAAGGAATTGCTCGACAGCAATGTAAAATGGAAAGTTGTTGCCAATCTCCCTTATTATATAACAAATTATATTATTGTTGAATTGCTGGAAGAAAAGCAATTATTTTCTTCCATAGTGGTGACCATACAGAAGGAAGTGGCAGAGCGACTGACTGCTTCACCGGGAAATAAAGTGTATGGTTCGCTTACCGTATTTGCACATTACCATGGAAAAACCGAAATAGCAGGTATTTTACCGCCCAAATTCTTCTTGCCGAGACCTCAGGTGGATTCTGCCATAGTAAAAATTTCTCTTTATGAAACACCTCCAGTATATGTAAAAGATGAAAAGGTGTTTTTTGAACTCATAAGATCAGCTTTTAACATGAGGAGAAAAACCATAAGAAATGCCTGGATTAGATCGCCTCTGTTAAAATGTGACTCTGAAGAGATAGACAGAATGTTATCGACCTCCGGCATTGACGGAAAACGGCGGGGCGAAACTTTTTCTCTGGAAGAATTTGCAGAAATTTCTAATATTTTATATGAAAGTCGTGACGCGTAACGCGTAACGCGTCACGGGTGGTTTCGTGATGTGTAATGTGTGTTTTACCGGTACCGGGCGACCACAGTGGGTCGCCCCTGCTCACTTTTCACGACTCACTTTTCACTTCTCACTTTTCACGACTCACGACCCACTACTCACCCTTATTATGTTAACATAAATTTAACATTCTGTTAATAATGTGTTAATACTACCTGCATATAATTAAGATTGGAAAAAGTGGAGTTTTCCGGTACTTTATTACAGAAAGGGGAGAAAAGAAATGGCTAAAGTCGGTAATGTGGGCGGGCCATCTATTCAGCCTACAACACCTTCGACAATAAAACAGCAGTCTGTCGTTTCTCCCCAGGATAAGAAAGTAACCTTTACAGGTAAACAGACCCCTCAGCAACAGCAGGTAAGAGATCAGGGGCAGAGGCCTGCGGAAAAACAGGTAAAAAGACAGGACAGTCCTGTAAATCAGGGGAATTTTCAGATTTTATCTGCAAAAGACGGAAAGTATTCTATAAGACTTACCAATGTGAGCCAGAATATAGCCTTTGGCAGATTAAATATGAGGGATCTGTCAGCCCATCTTGCAAAACTCAATATGCCAATGACGGAGAGTAATTTGAAACTTGCCAAAAGTTTACTTGAGTTCAAGATGCCCCTTACAAAGGAAAATCTTCAGGATGTAAAAACAGCTCTTGCTATGATGACTCAGAAAACGGAAGGTGACCTTCAGGCAGGGGTTTTTATGAAAATGAAATCTATGGGTATAACACCTGAAAATGCAAAAGCCCTTCAAACATTGTTTGCAAAAAATCCTGATATAGGGCGGCAACTGGATAACCTCCAGAAAATGGCTACTTTCTTTGCTGCAGCAGGAGGACAGATGCTCAGTGACTCTATGATGGCCAATCTTATGAGTCAGGTGGCCAGTATGTTCGGAGATCTTATTCCGGAACCCAATAAAGGTGATAAGAAACTGGCTAAAAAACTCAGGGATCTTGCTGAAGAAGTAGGAATAGATGATGAAGAGAGTTCTGTCGGACAGATGAAAAAAACAGGGAAACGGCCGGCCAGGAAAAGCCTGTCTAATTTAAAGCAGAAGTTAAATGATAAGATAGCCAATCTGAAAGGCTATATCCCGAAAGACCATGAGGAAATACTGGAAGAGACAGCGGAACTTATAAAAGAACTGGATGAAAATCTGGAAGCCCAGAGGCTTATCAATAATGCACCTTCTGTAGATGATGATAGTTTTATATATCTCCAGATACCTTTAAGGATGTGTGACGGTTCATCGCAGTCAGTTCATTTGATGCTCGATTATGAATATGATTTAAAGGGACAGAAGGTCGTAAATCCGAAGAATACAAAACTGGTTTTTTCAATACAGACAGAAGATATGGGGATTATAAATGTAATTATGAATATCCGGAGAAGGAATATTTCTTTTCATCTGGAAACTGAACATCAGGAAGTCAGAAAACATATAAATAAAAAAGCACCGGAATTAATTAAAAAACTTAGAGATAAAGCCTATAAAGTGGGCAGCTGGGATTGCGTTGTAGATAAGAATACTCTGTCCGTTCCTGATACTCTTCTTAAAAAAGAAGAAGAGTTTGCAGAACTGGCCACTTTAGATGTGACTATATAAATATGGAAGTTAGTTGTGAGTAAACATGATGATTTAGATGATTATGAAGAATTCGATTATATTGAAGAGATACAGGTTGAAAAAACTGATGAAGGAGAAGATAAAGAAAAAGTTGCTGTAGTTCTTCGTTTTGACCCGGCACAGGATACTGCTCCGAGAATAGTAGCAGCAGGTAAAGGTGAGATAGCGGAGCAGATAATAGAAGTAGCAGAAGAGGGCGAAATACCTGTATATAAAGATGGAAATCTGGCTCAGAGTCTGTCTAATTTTGAAGTAGGAGCTGTAGTACCGGGCGAACTGTATGAGCTTATAGCTGAAGTTCTGATTTTTCTTTATCAGCTCAATGAAGAATGGATTAAAGACAGAGTTGTCTTTGAAGAAGATGAAGAAATTAATGGAAAATAAATTGACGCTTATAACAGGAGGTGAAGGTTGAAAAATATTGCATCAAATAATATTTTAGGTTATAATTACAAAGGGTAAATTTCAGAAAGGCAGGTGTCAAGGAATGTTAGACGGAATGAAAATTGCCACTCAGGGAATGCAGGCAATGATGTATCAACAGGATATTATTTCAAACAATCTGGCGAATGTGAATACTGCAGGTTTTCAGGGTTCTGCCGGAGTAACAAGGTCTTTCAGTGCTGAATTAATGGGACAGATGGGAAATGAAGGTTATGAAGCAGTAGGAGGTGCACAGGACGGTGTGCCTACGGTAGCTATAAAGACTGCTACAAAATTTGCTCCCGGCGGAATGCAGGCAACAGGAAATCATACAGATCTGGCCCTTGGAAATAAAGGTTTCTTTACAATACAGGGAACTGACGGAAAAACAAAATTTACCAGAAATGGAAATTTTACAGTAAATGATCAGGGATTACTTGTGACAGCAGATGGTGCCTCATTACTTGGCTTTAACGGCCCTATCAGAATTCCTCCCGGAAAACAGTTTAAAGTAGATGACAGAGGAAATGTGGCAGTAGATGGAGAAAATATTGCCAGACTGCGTATTACAGAGTTCAATGATATAAATGATCTTTATAAAACAGGTAACAATGCTTTTATGCCAAAGAACCCGACCAATGTAGGACAGATTTCTGCCAATCCTCAGGTAAGGCAGGGGTTCCTTGAAACATCAAATGTAAGCGTTGTAAAAGAAATGATTAAAATGATGGATGTAGAACGTGCCTATGAGTCCAATGAAAAAGTTATACAGGCAGAAGATCAGATGCTACAGAAATCAATTCAGGAAGTCGGAAGAGCAGGTTAATAATTGAAAAATTCGGAAGGAGAGTGAACAGATATGATGAGAGGACTTTATACTGCAGCCTCTGGTATGATGGCCCAGCAGTTAAACATGGATACTATATCCAATAACCTCGCAAACGTAAATACTACCGGTTTTAAAAAGGGTAGAGTTAATTTTCAGGATTTAATGTATGCCAATTTAAACGACGGAGGAGAAAATAATCCTGCAGGTGCTCAGATAGGTATGGGTGTAAGAGAGACCGGGACTGAAAAGAGTTTCAGCCAGGGCAGTATGAGCCAGACAAATGATCCTTTTGATCTTGCCATTCAGGGCAATGGTTTCTTTGAAGTTATTCAACCTGATGGAAGTAAAGCCTATACACGTGACGGTTCCTTCAGTGTAAATCCACAGGGACAGCTTGTTACTTCTACCGGAGATCTCGTTGGAGTTACCATTCCTCCGGGAGCTACTGATGTTAAGATGGATAAAGACGGAGCAGTTACTGCTGTACTGTCAGGCCAGAAAGATCCCGTACAAATCGGTAATTTAATGCTTGTAGATTTTGTAAATCCTCAGGGATTGAAAGCAATAGGAGCAAATAAATATCAGTCTACCAATGCATCCGGTCCTGCCCAGAAAGGTAAACCGGGGGAAAACAATATGGGCAGTATAGCTCAGGGTTACCTGGAAAAATCCAATATCAATGTAGTGGAAGAAATGATCAGTATCATTGAAGCCCAGAGAGCTTATGAAATAAACCAGAAGGGCGTCCAGTCGGCAGATCAGATGCAGAAACTGGCCAATCAACTTAAGAAATAATTAAGTGAGAAGTGAGAAGTGAGAATATCTCTCACCTCTCACCACTCACCAATAAGAAAGGCAGGTTTTAACTATGCAGATTGATCGTCCCCTGTTAAATATGAATAATGGTTCTCAGCTACCGACGGGGCAGCAGTCTTTTTCCGTACCTGTTGCAGCCAATGCACCGTCACAGCATACACAGGATATGGCTTTAAAGAAACAGTGCCAGGAATTTGAATCAGTTCTTATCGGACAGATGTTCAAACAGATGCGACCCAAAGCAGATGAAGAAGATATGTTCGGAAATACCAAGGACAGAGAAATGTTCAATGAGATGCTGGACGGAGAAAGAGCAAAGGTGTGGGCCCAGGAAGGTGGCATAGGTCTGGCAGCAGTAATGTTCCAGCAGATGAAGGATACAAATAAAAAATTGTAATTTTTGTGCAGGCCTTTATCTGTTGTTATGGCTTGTGCCGATTATATGATATTTTAAATGTTTTTCTTAAAACTACAGAGTAAAACCACCTTCAGACGGTGAAGGTGGCGACTGTAGTTTTAGGTTTTCTTAAGAGTGTTTAATCTATAAATAATCCACCGTCACATGTGACGAATGTTTTAATTCTATTCCTGAAGCAGTCATTTTAGACTGATAAAGCTTGTTTAATAAAGGCAGACTTTACCATGGATGATGAAGTAAAAGAACTCTGGGCACAGTTTAATGAAAAAAAAGATAAAGACAGTAGAGATGCCTTAATAGAACACTATTTATCTCTTGTTAAAAAAATAGCCGGCCGGATTAATAGATGTGTGAGCACTACCATAGAATTTGAAGATCTGGTAAGTGATGGAATATTCGGACTTATTAAAGCGATTAATAATTTCGATATAACCAGAGGAATAAAATTTGAAACCTATGCAACTCCCGTTATAAGAGGGTCTATATTAAATTCTCTCAGGGCTCTTGACTGGATTCCTGAAAGGATAAGAGGAAAAGCAAGAGAACTTGAAAAGGTATCTGTACAGTTTGCCAGCGACCATGGGAGAGAAGGCACAAAAGAAGAACTTGCAGAAGTTATGGAAATGAGTGCCAGTGAGCTTTATGAGCTTATTGCAAACCTTGGTTGCGCTTATTTACTTTCTCTCAATCAGCCATTTTCCACTTCATCCAGTGAAGATGAAATGGAAATTATGGATACCATATCAGATAACCGCAGCATAGAACCTTCTATAGAACTGGCTTTTATTGAGCAGAGAGAAGAACTTAATAAAGCTATGGAAAATCTCCCTTCGCGGGAGCGAATGCTTGTAGAATACCATTATTTTAAGAGAATGACCTTTGAACAGATTGCCCCTCATCTGGGTGTTACCAAACAGAGAGTGTCACAGCTCCATACAAGAGCACTTAAAATGCTCAGAGAAAATCTGACCATGGAAGAATTTGATATACAGGAAGAAGGCTATAGCTGGTTTTGATAGGAGTAAGAAATGAAAAAAGGAAGACAGAAATTATTCTATCCGTCAGGTGCCGCAGGGAGCAAAATAAACCCCGTATCTTCATCCAGAACATCACCTCAGAAGCCTTATTCTTCTCAGATACAGAATAAAAAAGACAGAGTTGACCCGGAAGAACAGAAAAAATTTATGGAGACTATGGGAGGAGCTCTGCATAAGCTTAAAGAGGAAAAAAAAGAAGAAGAAGAAAGAGAAAGGAAAAGACTGATCCAGGAAAAAGAACTGAAAAAAATGCCTAAAATGATCATCCCTGACCTGGGCCCTGATTTCCGGCATGAAGTGAAATTCACTCATACAGATGAAGGCAGCCAGGAATTCATGAGGAGAATAGAAGATAAGGCCGGTTTAAGAAACAGAGATTTGAAATCTGCAGAATTAAGAGGAGATATGCTTGATATAGAGGGATAAGCAGTGACCAGTGACCACAGTGACCAGTGACCAGTGACCAGTGACCAGTTATCAGTGAACATGTACAAAATCTGTTTATCGCTCACGCCTCACGCCTCACTTCCCATTTTTCTGATCATATTATTTAATTCTTCAACTTTTCCGGTATTGTTCAGACAGGTAAACAGGAGCTTTGCTTTTTCAATATTTTTTACTGCTTTTTCTTTTACCTCCGGATCTTTCGATTTATTATTCAAAAAATGTTCCAGATAAAAATTCCCGAGTTCAAATAGACTTTCTGCTATCTCATAAGAGCTTTTCGTGTTTTCCAGAAGTTTTACACTTTTATATAAATACTCCCCCCCTTTTTCTTTTTGACCGGTTTTTGTATAATATTTACCCAGTGTTCTGAATATTATTCCTCCCGGTACTTTCTCCTGGATTTGCTGCGATAAAATCAATAATTCTTTTACATATATATTGCTTTCTTTTATCATGTCCATTTTAATCAGAGTATCTACTAAACCTGACAGGCCTTCTGCTTTCAGTGTCATATCATCAACGATACATGCCCGGAAATGTTCTGCAGCTGAAATAAGCTTATCGGTCAATAAATGTATTTTCCCCATACCTGTATGAGCTTTTACTTCTCCTGTTTTTAACCCTTTTTCTTCTGATATGGTGAGTAATTTTCTGAAAAACTGTTCAGATTCTTCCAGGTTTCCTTCGTTTAAATAAATAGTTCCGAGTATAGAGAGTATTTTTGCAGATGAACTGGTCGGGTTTTTCTGCAGAGATAGACTCTTTTCCAGATAATATTTACTTTCTTCTTCACAGCACGTATGTTCATATATGTCTTCACCGAGTCTGCCGTAGAGGAAGGCCATGGATGCAAAATCCCTGGCTTTTTCAGCTTCTTTTATTGCCTGTTTCAATATATCCATTGCTTTATTTATATTATTTAACCTGTTTCTGTATAGATCTTCTATTTCCAGCAGAGTCTGGAGGACAGAATTAAAATTCTTTATTTCACGAAATAGTTCTATAGATTTTTTCAGACAATCCAGACTTTTTTCTATTTCTCCGTTTATCCTGAATGTTTTTGCAAGATGAAAGAGTCTTTTTCCTTCAAGATTTTTGAAGATAATATCTGTTTCTTCTCTGTTTGTGGTTTTTACGGGAGAAATTTTTGTTCTTTCTTCCATGATTACCGTATTTAAAGCTTCTCTCAGAGCTAAAGCAGAAGGATATCTTTTCTCAGGGGCTTTTTCCAGTAATTTCATTATAATATTCTGAAGGTTTTCACTTATTTCAGGATTTAATTCACGGGGGCTGGCCGGAATAACTGTACTTTGCTGCATAAGAAGAGCGGCAAAACTTTCTTCTTTAAACGGCGGAGAGCCTGTAGAAAGCTCATATAAAGTTACTCCCAGAGAATAAAGATCTGACAGAGGAGTTATATCCTGTCCGAGTATTTGTTCCGGAGACATATAGGTTAGAGTGCCTATGAGAGAACCGTTAAGTGTAATTCTGGGAAGGTTATTCAGTAAATCTTTTGCCACGCCGAAGTCTGTTATTTTTACGATTCCTTCCGGTGATACGAGAATATTGGCAGGTTTTATATCTCTGTGGACTATGCCTTTTGAGTGGGCATGGCTCAGAGCAGAACAGATTTGAACGGAAGATTTCAGAAGACAATCTATGGGAGAAGGAGAAAGATTCAAATATTCTTTTAACATTACACCGTTTACATATTCCATTACGATATAGCTGCCTTTTTCTCTTTGAACAAATCTGTAAAAAGATACTATATTGGGATGATGAAGTCTTGAAATCAAAAGGGCTTCTCTCTGAAATCTTTTTAAATCATTTTCCGGCACATCACTGTCCGATAATATCTTTATTGCAACTTCTCTTTTTTCTGAACTATCATAACAGAGAAGAACAATACCGGTACCGCCTCTGCCCAGTTCTTTTATTATTTCATAACGACTGTCAGGAATTATGTCCGCCACTTTTCTACCTTTCCGGCTTATAAGTGTTCAGCTTTCGGTGCTTAAATTTCAGTAAAATCTGATGTGTTTACAGATGATAGCTGGCTGATGCCTGCTGAAACTTTTGCCATCTTTCCTCTGAAATAAAAAAACATTGCTATTACAATAAATAACAGTGAGCCTCCTATTAATTTCCCTTCATAAAGGAATATGTTTTTTGTTCCTTCAGGAGGTATGGAACTGAAAAACATACTTAACAGTGTAATGAGAAGCCCTGTAATAGATACGATATATATGCCGGCTATTCCTCCCGGAATTAAACCTCCCATGAATTTTTCTTTCTTTTTTATTATAAGGAGAGACATAAACATGTAAACATAGGGAATAAAGGTTACAATTACTGTCATATCCACAAGCAGTGTATAGGCTTCTTTAACAGTTGACCCTGCAATGGCCATGATAATAAATACGGAAGAAATAAATCCCTGAAAAAGAATTGCCACATAAGGAGTATGCCATCTGGGGTGTATTTTACCGAAAGAAGACGGCAGGAAATTATCAATACCTGCTACAAATGGAATTCTTGCAGAGCCTGACAGCCATGCCCCTGTTCCTCCCACTCCGCCGAGAACGATAAATACTGCAATAATACTTGTAATAACAGGGAATCCTGTTTTTAATTCCACTGATTTTATTGCCTGAAGGAGTCCTGTTATAACACTTATTTCTTCCCCGGGAAGAGCAGCAAGGAGAGACAACGTACCTGCTATATATATAAAGGCTATCATTATTCCTGAAATAATTATAGCCTGTGGTAAAATTTTTCCGGGCTCCTTTATTTCATCACCCATTACAGAGGCAAGTTCAAGGCCGGCAAAACCGAAACATAGAGTGGAAAAAAAAGCAATCATTTTTATATTCCCAAAATCAGGAATAAGAGCTTTAAATGTAAAGGGACTGGCAAAACCGAATTTCCAAGTAACGAAAGATCCGGCACATATGAGAACCACTATAGGTATCCAGGTCGCAATAGCCCCGAGATTTTGAACCCATTTTCCTGTTTTCATGCCCACAGTATTCAGTATTATGGCGAGCCACAGGATTACAAGACAGAATATGAGATTATAAAGTCTGTTTTTTTCCAGATAAAGAGCGGAGTTCCCAAATATATAGACAGACGAACCTGCCATGTATATAAGAAGTGTGGGGTAGTATATGAGATTGGAAGTCCAGTAGCACCATCCGCATATGAAACCATGAAATTCTCCGAAACTATGTTTGACCCACTGATATATGCCGCCTTCGGAAGGATATATGCGGGATAGTTCCATTACGGTAAGCCCCTGTGGTATAAAGAATAAGAGAGCGGCCAGTATCCAGAGGATAATGGAAGACATGCCTCCTGCCGCGGCATTTGAAATCCACCTGAGTCCTACAATGGCGGCAATATTAAAAAGTATGAGATCCCTGAGCCCGAGTTCTCTCTTCAGATCCATTTTTCTTCACAGGGAAAAGGAAATCTGTAAAAGGCATGTAACGTTTTTCCGTTTATAACAAAAACTGAAGATTCACCGGTTAAGTTTTTTAACTCTTTAAAATATTTAAAATCCAGATAGAGCCTGTAAGAAACTCCTTTTTTCACAGTTTCCGGAGATTTAAGGTCAGGCCATCCTTCAGGCCATGGAGTTCCTTTTTCATCCCCGAAGGGCATGAGAATAACCTGGAACTTTGCCGGCTCCCATTCAGTGGCTTTAGAATTATTATAAGAAATAATTTTGTCGAACATATTAAGAAAAGCTTTCGGTGCATGATTTCTTGCTTTTTCATCACTTCGCAGATTTGCATAAAGCCGGGCTGTTTCCCTCTGACCATCTTTGAATAGATAGATGGTATTTTCGACTTTATCATCAATAGTAACAGCTTCACAGTAAAGGTGAAATTCCTTCAGATTTTTCTCCCCATCGAGGGAAGCTATAAAATCGTTTTTTTCTTTTTCCGACAGTATGGCAGATAAATAGGAATCTTTTTCTTTTTTGTATATAACCAGGCCGTCATCATAGAGAGCAAATGTGGCACTGTTTGCTCCCATGATTTTGAAAAATGGATCTTTTTCCATTAATACTACAAGAGGTTGTCTTTCGGAAGCAAAGGAAGGTGTTATAAAAGATATCACTAATAATAGAAGAAAACATATTTTACACATAAAAAAGCTCCTTTATCTAAGATTATGCGGAAGAGTTCGGCAGTCAGTCCGTTATAAATTTTTTAATGCAGGATTCACCATTTCCGTAAAAGCTGACTGCTGATAGCTGAAAAATTATTCTTCGTAATAGAGGAATTCCGGATCTATCTTTCTATAGTCTATAGTTCTGGTCGTAGTCGGGAATTCATATCCGTTAAAGATCTGCTCTTTATAATAATTATAGGATTCTTTCATTATATCGATAGATTCGCTTACATATTTAGCTTCTTCACTGTCAGGAGCCATGGTTTTCAGTTCTTTTTCCATAGAAGCAATTTTATCTTTAAATCTCTGCGGGTAAGCAATATATTCTCTGAATGTTTCGGCAAAATGTTCTTTAAAGTTTTTTCTTGAATATTTCTCTGCCTTTGCACCGTCTTTCATCCAGGGATGGGATTCTACGTAGGCATCACACCTGTCCCATACCGTTCCCGTAGCATCCGGTGCTATGTTATCGGGATCATAACCTTTTGCCGTTGCGTCTCCTTCTAAAGTATCTGCTCTTACCGTTATATCTCTGCCCCTGGAGTCTGAAATCGGTGGATATGGGCTTTCTCCCGGCACATCAGGTTTTAACGCATCATGAGTGGCATGACCGTACTCATGAATTGAAGTAAGGAGCATGGTCTGAACAGGAAAAGGTTTATCTGTTTTTGTGAAGCGGTATATTACAATATCTTTAAGCATTGGAGAATATCTTCCTGCCGCTCTTCCGTTCGGATCTTTTGCTTCCACAGAGAGAGGTAGATTTACCGGCCTTTTTTCTTTCGGCATTTTAGATACTACAGCTTCCATGCCTTTCATTAATTGTATCTGATCCTGATCTGTCATAAGGTTTGACGGACAGGAAAATTTTATACCCATTTCTGCAAGCCTGTTTTTCCCGGCAATTAATTCAGGGTTTATTGTATTTGCCGAAGGACTGATTTCGCCGGGTTTATATGAATCTACCTGTTCCGGATTCTTTAAAATTTTCTTATGTGAACCTGATAAAGAACCTGATTTTGCAACATGTGTATTGTAATTACTTTTAATCTCTGCCATGAAGGATTCCCCTTTTCTGTTAATGTATCACCGAGGTGAGCATAAATAATACATAACTGCTCCCGTCACGCTTAAGCGTGACGGGAGGATGACCTTTATTAGATGCTTATGCTCAGGTCAATAATATTATAGAATAAATTCGTGAAAAGTAAAGTGTTTATGATGATTTAAGCTAAAGTTTAACATGTTGTTAACAATTACCGGGGTGAGTATAAATAATACATAATTATAAAGGCTATGTTTTATCGTTCTCAACATGTAGATAACATCATCTAAAATATCTAAAAATACTTGATTGCTGCCAGTAAAAGTCCGGCAAGGGCAAGTAACCACATATAGGGAACAGTCTCTTTTAAAATTTTCTGTGTATCCAGTGCCAGATAATTTGCTATCCATACATTATGGGTATTTGTAGGATCACATACACCCTGAATCATGCCTACCGAGAAAATAGCACCCATAATGGCTGTGCCGGGAATGGAACCCGTAGAAACCATTAATGCCATGAGACCGCTTCCAAGACCCCACAGGTTAAGAGGCCCTCTGTATAATGCAAGGGGAGCGCAGATGGTGAAAAACAGAATATAACCTGTGCCGGAAGAGGGCATTACCGCAGTTATAAGAGGGGTCATAACAGATTTTACGCTGTCATGCATGACTGAATTTAAAAGCATGCCAATGCCTATCATAAGTGCCACTGCCGGTGCCACATTTGCTATGCCTTCAAAAATGGATTTAGTAAAAATTTGAACGGAATTTCTTCCTTTATGGATTGTTGTAATAATACAGTAAATCATTCCGGCCATAAGAGCCGGTATGATAGGGAATATATACGGAGGATTTAAATTTTCTATTCTGCTGATTAAAGCAGATCCGAAGACCAGCACAAGTGGTACCAGTGGCGTAAGGAGGGCATACCATGGTGGTTCATATTCTTTAGAAGGAATAACCGGTATTTCTTTTAACCCTTTTTTCAACCATACTTCTTTCTGCAGAGCCTCTACGTCAATGTCTCTTTTGAAAGCACTTTGAGGCATCTTTCGTTTCCTGATAAACCCTGTTTTTATACCGTCTTTTTTAAATTCCATCAAGATAAAAATAATTATGGAAATGAAGAATAATATACCGAAAGGGCCTGCGAAATTTATGATTTCTTCTTTTTGAAGTTTCAGCACATCTATGTAAAGCTGCCAGTTTACGAAATTAAATACTCCTCCCAGTGAAAGAGAGAGGAGGAATATACATCCTGCTGTCATAGGTGTTATACCGATTGATAACATGATGGGAAATACTATTGTGGCCACCATGATAATAGCCCCGAGACCTCCGAGAACAGTAAACAGTGTGGCTATGACAATTACAAGAGAGATTGCTATGATGAGAGGTCTGTCTCCTGCAAGTTCTGCAGTCTTTTTTATAAGGTTTTTTGCTATGCCTGTCTTATCTATTAACTGGCCCAGCATGGAACCGAAGAGCACTGTCATTATAGTGCCAGACAGTTTCCATGTGCCTTCGTCCAGAACCAGTTTTATTATATTCTTTGCCGGTTCTGTTATCATAGACACAGGAACGGTATTTTTATTTAATATGATATGAAAAATTTCCGCAAAAGGAATCATTGAAATAACTGAAATGATAAACGCCATAACAGGCAGTGCTATAAGTGCTGAAATTTTATTGGTATACATCAGTGCTGCCATGATAAAGAAAACCGTTATAATGATAATTGCTATAAACATAATTTATTTAATAACCTCATTTATTTTATCTAAAAGATTTTCCATATATTTTCTGTCTTTGGACATAAAAGCTTTTATTTCCTGTGAAGACATTCCGAGAATGAGTATATAATTATAATCCCTTACCGTTAAAAGCATAATCAGATACAGGATTCCTATGAAGATCAGTATAAATATACCTGCTTCCGTAGCGACAATAGGTCTCAGAAAAAAAACAATACTTATAAACATTGCAAATGCTATACAGCCATTTGTGATTACATATCTCCTGTCCAGTTCTTTTTTTATTTTAGCAGATCTTATTTCAGATAAATTATATTCATTCTCCTGAATAATCAATTGAGTTCCAGTCAGAGTGACATCTTCATCTTCATAGAAGATTTTATCTATCAGCTCTTTACCGGATTTTTTTACCGCTTTTCTGTGAATATCAGGTATTTGTTTACCTTCTTTTTGATTTTTTTCATGTTTTTTAGAAATTTTCTCTATGGCATGGAGCATTTCTGCGGCAGTGGAAAATCTTTCGTCCGGATTATCTTTTAAGGATTTTATAATGATTTTTTCCAGATCTGCCGGCAGAGACGGAACGATATGCCTTACCGGTTCAAATTTAAAAGGCAGTGGTTCTATGCCCGTAAGAAGACAGTGCATGGTGGCTCCCAGACTGTATAGATCGGATCTTGCTTCTGCATTACCTTTACACTGTTCTACCGGTGCAAATCCGCCTGTGCCTATGGCAGTTTTTCCTGTGTCATCACGGGCAATTACCCTTGCTATACCGAAATCTATGAGCATTACCCTTCCGTCATTATGGAGCATAATATTTGCCGGTTTTATGTCTCTGTATATGACAGGAGGATTTTGGTTGTGCAGGTAAACGAGTAAATCAAGGATTTCTATTGACCATTCTATGACTTTCCTCCCGGGAAATCCCGGGTTGCCTTCCCTTTTTAATTTGCTTTCCAGATCTTCACCGTCAATAAAGGTCATTGCAAGGTAATAACGGCCCATATTCAGAAAATAATCAAATACTTTCGGAAGATTCGGATGGTCAAGTCTGGCAAGAAGTTTTGCTTCTCTCTGGAACCATAAAGCAGACTGTTCCCTGATTTTATCGGAACCAAAAGGGGGAATAAGTTCTTTTATCGCACAGATACAGTCCAGTTTTTCATCTGAAGCTTTATAGACTGCTCCCATACCACCGGCTTTTATAAGTGATATGATTTTATATCTATGTTCCAGTATTGTCCCTTCTGCCAGAGGTTCATTATTTGAAAATTCCGTCAAATCTTTACCACCTGTTCTATTGATTTATCGTGACGCGTAACGCGTAATGCGTGACGCGAGAAAGCAATTCAGGTTCAGAATTTTATCTGATTGCCTGATACTGACTGCTTAGGGGTTGTCAAGAAATAACCCAATCATATTTACGTCTATATAGTGACTCGTAACGCGTAACTCATGACGCGAGAATGATAACCGTTCTAAAAATTTGCCAGGGTTATTTTCTTACAGTCTCTTAATTTCGTTAAAAATAACATGTAATCCTGTTTTTTATTTGAAAAATTATGGCAGGGATTACGGAATTCTGTGGACGCTACGACAGGCAGATTGGATTTATATGAGAATCGTGAATTATGAGCAGCAAGTCGTGAGCGGTTAATTTTACCGGTGACGTATCACGCATCACGTACTAAATGTCAGGAATTAAATCATTGACTATCTCTATTAATTTATTCATATCAAAAGGTTTATGCAGTACAGGGAGCTCATTTTCTCTTATAAAAGACAGGTTTGTCTCGTCTACAACTTCGCCTGTAATATAAATTAATTTCTTTAAAAGAGCCGGTTTGACTTCAACCAGGGTGCTGTAGAGTTTTTCTCCGCTCAGGTTTGGCATCCTGTAATCGGATATAACAACATCAAAATCCATTTTTTTAATCATTTCTATTGCCTTTTTTCCGTCCAGAGCACCTTTTACTTTATAACCATGTTTTTTGAGAGAAGAAATTATTACGTCTACTATTAATGCTTCATCGTCTACTACCAGTATAGATCCTGTGGGAGAAGTCTCTTTTAACTCCGACTCTTCTTCTTCTATATCTGTTAATATGGAAACGGGAAGGGTGATTGTAAAGTCTGTCCCTTTGCCAGGATCACTTTTTACACTTATATCACCCCTGTGTTCTTTAATAATACCGTAGGAAATACTCAAACCAAGGCCTGTACCTTTACCGACTTCTTTAGTTGTATAAAAGGGATCAAATATTTTATTTATATGTTTTGGATCAATACCGGGGCCGTCATCTGAAAAGATTAATTTTATTTTATCATTGTCTCTGGTAACGTTAATTTTTATAGTGCCTTCATCTTTAAAGCTCAAAATGGCATCTACGGCATTGTTTATGATATTTAAAATAACCTGCTGTATCTGATTTTCATCGACACAGACAAAGGGTAGATGCTCCTCGAAATTTTTTATGATTTCTATATCTTTTCTTTCCATGTCATAATTTCTTAATTCAAGGGTCTTTTCTATTAATTCCAGAAGATCTACATTTCTTTTTTCCAGTTTATGGCTTCTGCCAAAAACAGAAAGATTATAAATTATTTTTTTTGCTCTGTTGGATTGCTCCTGAACTTTTTTCAGTCTCTCTTTAAACTCATTTCCCAGAGACGGATCATTTAAAAGCATATAACAATAACCCATTATAATTGTTAAGGGATTATTCAGTTCATGGGCGATCCCTGCTACCAGTGTTCCGACTGCTGCCATTTTTGAAGATTGTATCAGTTGTTCTTCAAGGGTTTTTCTTTTTGTTATATCACTTGCAATATGTATAATACCCTCTACTTCTCCGCTGTCATTAAAAATCGGAGATGCAGAGATAACAAAAACACCGCCAAGTTTTTCACTTCTTATTTCTTTTTGAACACTTTTCTTTGATTTTATAACCTCATAACATGGACATGAATCTTCTTCCGTAAAAAGGGAACAGCAGTCTTTACCTTCAAGTTCGGAAGGAGTTTTATTAAATTTTTTTGCAATGGCTTTATTTACTCTCACTATTTTATCATCAATATTATGTATTGAAACCATATCTTCTATTGAATCAAAGGTTCTTTCCCAGAGAATTTTCGATTTTTCAAGTTCTTCCGTTCTTAATTGAACTCTTCTTTCCAGGTTTATACCCGCTTCTTCCAGTTTTTCTACAAGTGATCTTATTTCAGTTATATCGCGGAGAACTCCTATGATACCGGTAGTAATTCCATTTTTGTTAGTTACTGTAGAAGTAGTAAGAAGGGCAGGAAATTTTTCGCCAGTTTTTTTTACTGCCATAACTTCGCCCTGCCAGTTACCTTTAAAGCTGTTACTGTCTGTAGTTTCATAGAGAATGCCGGGCCCTTTCCCCAGTAATTCCATTGAACCAAATTCGAAGGTTTCTTCTGTTCTTTTATTGTAAAAAATGATTCTCTGAGATATATCGGTAATTAAAACACTTTCTCCTACACTTGCAAGGGCGTCTG
>JBEHWO010000101.1:0-17910 GCA_040217695.1 Vulcanimicrobiota bacterium
ACGCGTTACGCGTTACGCGTCACGATATAGACGTAAATATGATTGGGTTATTTCTTGACAACCCCTAAAACAATATCCCCTGTTCGGGCTTATTATCCCTGACCATATCTACAAATTCTTCGCCCTTTATTATCTTAACCCCGAGTGATAAGGCTTTATCAAGTTTACTTCCCGGGTCTTCACCTGCGAGAAGGAAATCTGTTTTCTTGCTGACAGATGAACCGACTTTTCCTCCTCTTTCTTCTATTATGGCTTTGGCTTCGTTACGTGACATGGCGGGAAGGGTTCCTGTAATGACAAACTGTTTCCCTGACCATATTTGATTGCCCTTTTCAGGTTTTTCCTGTTTCTCTTCAAAAACCTTTACACCGGCTCTTTTAAGTGTATCTATCAGGAGAAGGTTTTCCTTCTGAGAGAAAAATTCCACAATAGTGCCTGCCACTTTCGGGCCTATTTCATGAATATTCAGAAGTTCTTCCACTGTTGCTTTAGATAATTCTTCAAGAGAAGAATAATGGTCTGAAAGGATCTTTGCAACATGTTCACCGGCATGTCTTATGCCAATGGCATATATGAGTCTTTTAAGAGGTCTGCTCTTCGAAGCTTCTATGGCATTTAAAAGGTTTCTGGCAGATTTCTCTCCCATGCCTTCAAGAGAAGAAAGTTCTTCCATCTTCAGGGAGTAAAGATCTGAAACATCTTTTTTTATAAGACCTTCTTCTATTAACTGTTCAACTCTGGATTTACCCAGACCTTCTATATCCATGGCATCACGGGATGCATAGTGGCATATATTTCTCTCAAGCCTTGCAAAACAGTTACTGTTTATACACCTTGCCACTGCTTCTCCTGCAGGTTTTTCTACAGGAGCGGAACATCTCGGGCATATTGAAGGCATAACAAATTCTCTTTCTTTTCCCGTTCTTTCTTCTTTAATAACCTTTACCACTTCTGGAATAATCTTTCCTGCCTTGTGCACCACCACTCTGTCACCTATGAGAATCTCTTTTCTTCTTATTTCATCTTCATTATGAAGGGTAGCCCTGCTTACGACAGATCCGTCTATTTCTACCGGTTCAAGATGGGCTACAGGTGTCAGAGCACCTGTTCTGCCTATATAAACCTGAATATCATTTATTACAGTGGTAGCTTCTACGGCAGGGAATTTATATGCTATGGCCCACCGGGGGCTTCTGCTTACAGAACCGAGAGTTTCCTGTTCGGCATAATATGAAACCTTTACTACCATGCCGTCTGCTTCATAGGGGAACTCATTCTTTCTGTCTCTCCATTCGAAACAATATTTTATTACTTCGTCAATACCACGACAGAGTTTGCAGTATTGCACTACTTTAAATCCGAGATGTTTTAAAAATGAAATCATCTCATAATGAGATGTTATGGAAGGAGAAGGAGGAGTTATTATACCGGCATAAATGAATATATCCAGGGGCCGTCCGGCAGTAACCTTCGGGTCTAACTGTCTTAAAGAGCCTGCCGCTGCATTCCTGGGATTTGCAAAAGGCTGCTCCCCTTTTTCCAGCCGTTTATTATTCAGTTCATTGAAATCTTCCAAACATATTAAAACCTCTCCCCTGACCTCCAGATTGTCAGGGCAATCTTCACTGTCTATTATAAGAGGTATGGACTTTATGGTTTTTAAATTCTGCGTTATATCCTCACCCCGCAGGCCGTCTCCCCTGGTGGCACCTCTGATAAAGCGGCCATGTTCATATATAAGAGAAGCAGACAATCCGTCAACCTTGGGTTCTACCGCATATTCTATATTATCTTTCCCCAGGAGTTTTCTCACCCTCTGATCGAAGGCAAGTAAATCTCCTTCATCAAAGGCATTGGCAATACTCAACATGGGCGTGGCATGTTCTACAGTTCCGAATTCTTCGAGAGGTTTATCTCCTACTCTTTGAGAGGGAGAATCTTCTGTTACAAGCTCCGGATATGCACTTTCAATGTCCAAAAGTTCTCTCATGAGATTATCATATTCCCTGTCAGAAATATGAGGATCATCCAGAACATAATAACGATAATTGTGATATCTTAACTGTTTTTTTAGTTCTTCCAGTCTTTCTGTTATTTTTTTATCCATAAAATGTTACTCCTTTTTTTCAGTTACCAGTGATCAGTGATCAGTAATTTATATATTTACTGAGGTGAGCATAAATAATACATAACTGCTCTCGTGACGCGTAACGCGTAACGCGTGACGGGAGGAATACCTTTATTACATGCTTATACTCAGGTCAATAACTGGTAACTGATAACTGGTCACTGGTCACTGATAACTGCTCACTGCTTATTTGCTCACCAGACTCTTTGCATCCACCTTCTTCATACCTGCTGCCTGGAAGGAAACCAGAAGTATCTGATCGGGACCGGGCGGTCCTATTATATTCATAACATTCCCTTTTCCGAATTCTTTATGTTTTACCATATCGCCTTTTCTGTAAAAGGTTAATCTGGAAGAACCTTTTTGATTTTTTGTCAGCACATCCGGTTTTACGGTCTTCACATCAGAAAATTCTCTTCTGGAAGGTTTTGAAATAAAAAGATCTTTATCTTCTACTTTTCTTTCTACATAACCTGATATATCATTTAAAAATCTGGAAGGTTCATTATATTCTGCACCTGTGCCATAAACAGTTCTACGCCATGCATAGGAAAGATAAAGATCTTCCATAGCCCTTGTAAGAGCCACATAGGCAAGACGTCTTTCTTCTTCTATGTCTTTTTCGGAACCTGTATTTATAGATCTTCCATGAGGGAAAATACCTTCTTCCAGACCCGTAACAAAAACTACAGGGTATTCAAGCCCTTTTGCACTGTGAACTGTCATAAGGGTTATACTCTCTTTTGTATCTTCCATCATATCTACATCCGAAGCAAGAGAGGTTGTTGCAAGGAATTCATCAATACCGGAGCCGGGATAATTATATTCAAATTCCTGGGCAACTTTCAGGAGTTCTTCAAGATTTTCTATTCTTGTTATTGCTTCCACACTGTTCTGGTCCTGTAAACTCTTTATATAGCCTGACTGCTTCATAACTTCTTCTATAAGCCTGGAAATACTCTCTTCTTCCATTATTTTATGAAGTTCTGTCATAAAGCCAATAAATTCGGTTATTGCATTCAGAGCTTTAGGAGGAATTTTTCTCTCTTTTAAAAGCTCTCTGTCTTTTAAAATTTCAAAGAGATTTATCTCTTTTTCCGCTGCAAATTCCTCAATTTTATCCAGACTTTTATCACCTATACCTCTGGGAGGAACATTTATAATTCTCTTTAAAGATATGGAGTCAGACGGATTCCAGAGAACCCTTACATAGGCGAGTATATCTTTTATTTCTTTTCTGTCATAGAATTTAAGTCCTCCTACTATCTGATAAGGAAGACCTTCTGCCATAAGGGCTTCTTCTAAAACTCTGGACTGGGCATTTGTCCTGTAGAGAATAACAAAATCGGAGAATTTTCTATGTTCTTTTTCCGATAATTCTTTTATCTTATCTATTACAAAAAGAGCTTCGTCTCTCTCATCTACAGCTTCCTGACAGTAAGGTTTTTTCCCTCCGTCTTTTCTGGTCCATAATGCCTTGTCTCTTCTTCTCTGATTTTTTTTCACAAGCTCATTGGCAGCATCGAGAATACTCCCGGTGGAACGGTAGTTCTGCTGGAGTTTTATGACTTTTGCTTCATGAAAATCTTTCTCGAAATTAAGTATTATATCCATATTTGCCCCTCTGAAGGCATAAATACTCTGGTCTTCGTCTCCCACTACAAAAAGATTTCTCCTTTTCGCAGCAAGGTTTTTAATGAGGCGGTACTGGGCATTGTTTATATCCTGATATTCATCTATAAGTATGTAATGAAACAGTCTCTGATATTTTTCAAGTACTTCCGGATGTTTTTCAAAAAGGGTTACCACAAAAAATATAAGATCGTCAAAATCAAGGGCATTGTTCTTTTTCAGTTTTTTCTGATACATGAAATAAATATCGGAAACTCTGTCTGAATACTGTGGGCAGTAGTGATTTACATAATTTTCAGGTGTAACAAGATCATTTTTCGCTTTGCTTATTTTACTCATAACAACCTGATAGGGAAGAATTTTCTCATTTATATTCATTTCCTTCATAGTTTCTCTTATCAAGGTTTTCTGTTCCGACGTATCAAAAATAACAAAATTAGATGTAAGCTTAAGCTTTTCTATTTCCCGTCTGAGTATTCTCACACATGACGAATGAAAAGTACTTATCCAGAGAGCAGGGTTATCAAACCCCAGAAGGGAAACAATTCTTTCCCTCATCTCCCTGGCTGCTTTATTTGTAAAGGTAACGGCAAGTATATTATAGGGTTCCACTTTTTTTTCTTTAATCAAATAGGCAACCCTGTGACTCAGTACCCTGGTTTTTCCGCTCCCTGCTCCTGCTATGACAAGAACAGGGCCGTCTAAATGTAACACAGCTTCCTTTTGCTGGGGATTTAAATTTTCTAATAAATTCATGAAATATACTCCTTAATTTATATGAGAATCGTAACGCGTAACGCGTAACGCATGACGGGAGAAACAAATTCTCATACTTCGTTGTGACCGAACCGGTCATGATTGTTCCTATAGTTTTAAATTATACTAACGGTCATAATCCACGCGTCACGCGTCACGCGTCACGCGTCACCTTTCTAACAATTCTCCCAGAGCAGTAATAATTTCGCCGGACGTTTCTTTAAAATCCTTTATTATAAGCTGTCTGCATGGTACGTTCCAGGGAGTCCATTCCCGGCGGCACAGTTCATAAATATCTTTCGGATAAAGCACTACGGAAGGTACATTACAGGAAGCAGCAAGATGAACAGCACCGCTGTCGATTGAAATAACTGCAGACATATATTTCATATATGACATCCACATCTGAAGAGGTATATCTCCTTTTACCGCCACCCCTTCTATATCATTAAATATATTCTGTAATGCCTTACCGTCCTGTTCTTCTTTTTTACCGAAGGTAATAAATAATAAATAGTCAGGGAATTTTTCTCTTAATTCCCTGGCAAGTATGGTAAAATTATCTGTATTCCAGCCTGCACTGTTATATCTGCAGCATAGAGGTAAAGCTATTATACCTTGCTGGCCTTTAAAAGAAACAGATTTTAAATATTCTCTTCCCCCGGTCAGAAGAGTATCAGGAATTGGTATTGAAATATCCCTGTTAAACTCCTTTATGCCAAGTATTTCCAGTAATCTGAAGCCCTTTTCTACTTCATGAATGACTTTTTTATGCTTCAATAACCTTTCTTCCTGGTTGAGGAGAAACATGCCTGTGAGACAGAAAGAGGCATAAAGCCTTGTAAAAATTCTGCTCTTTATAACTATTCCTGCTCTCACGGGAGACCCTGTTTTAAGAGCTATTGCATAGGCCTCCGTAACGGGAGAAAAAACAAGAACAATATCAAAATGTCTGTCTTTCAAATTTTTTATAATATCTTTTTTTCCCTTATACCATACAATTATTTCATCGACAAGTCCAGTATCTGCCAGAAGAGAAGCATTACAGGAGGAAAGGAGTGCTGTAATTACTGCGCCGGGATAATGATTTTTAACGGACTTTATTGCCGGTACAGTACATACAAGATCTCCTATTCTGTCGATTCTGATAACAAGAATTTTACTTATAGTGACTGAAGTGCCACCAGTGCAGACATTTACCGGAGAACCTCTCACTGTTAACTACCTCTGAGACTGTCCATTATCTGCCTGTTTTCAGGATTATGGGGATCCAGTCTTATAGCTTCTTTCAGAACATCTCTGGCCCTGGAAATACTTCCGAGTTTACTGTAACTTACGGCAAGCTCTCGATAGATAAGCGGGTCATCAGGATGTAATGTCAATGCTTTTTTAAACTCTGTAATGGAATCACTGTCTTTGCCAAGATATCTGTAAACTATACCTGCATGATAACATGCCTTCCAGTGATTCGGATTCATAGTGAGAGCTTTCTTTAAATATTTCAATGCATCTTTATAGTCTGTTATATCACAGCAGGCAATACCAAGACAGACATAAACTTCAGGGTTTCCGGGATCTATGCTTACTGCTCTTTTACATACCTCCATGCCCTTGTGATAATATGCCAGTTCACGGCATGCATAAAAGAGGTCGAAATAAGCCAGTATATTCATATGATTTAATGCTATTGCTTTTTCAAAATGTTCAATTGCCGATTTACCATCTTTTCTTCCAAGACAGGTTTTTCCAAGCCATCTAAAGGCTTCATCGGAGGCAGGGTTGAGCTGTATAATTTTAAGGAATGTTCTTTCTGCAGATGCATAATCTTTTCTTTCCAGATTTGCTCTCCCTATATACATAATAAACTCGTGATTATTCAGCTCAAGTTCAAGGGCTCTATGAAAAAAATTAAGAGCCTGAGGATAGTCTGCCAGTTCAAAATAGACACGTCCCATCATAAAATTGGCTCTCGAATTTCTTGTATCCAGCTGTATGGCCTTTTGAAATTCCTGGCCAGCTTTCGTAAAAATCCCTTCCTTGAAATATTTCATCCCCTGTTCATAAAAAGTCCCTGACTTTGCACCCTGAGGAACAGAAGGAGCAGGCATCACAGAAGGATCTGTTCTTAACACAGGCGGTTCCTGTGGTTTTGGAGACCCTCCTTTCAGGATATAACGGCACTTGCAGCAGTATTTTGCTGTTTTACGATTGGATGTGCCGCATCTGTCACAGTATTTAACATCACTCTCACCGTAAACAGGCTCAGGAGCAGGCAAAACCGAGAATACAGGAGCAGTTGGAGGCGGAACGACCTGTATGACAGGAGTCTGTCCTGAAAGTGCCTGAATGGCAGCAAACATCTCGGAAGCAGATTGATAACGTTCCATTTTGTCCTGTGCCATAGATTTTATAATAAACATTTCAACCTGATAGGGAAGTTTCGGATTTTTCTTTACAAGGCTTCCCGGTACAGGTGTATGGAATGGCACAGGAGGATAACCGGTCAGAAGATGGTATAAAGTAGCACCGAGAGTATATATGTCCGAGCGATGATCTGTCTGGGAAGAACCTCTGTGTTCAGGTGATGCATAGTTAATAGTTCCGAAAATAAAAGTATCTTTTCTCTTCCCTATTTTGTAAGTTCTGGCAATTCCGAAATCTATAAGTTTTACGACACCTTCTCCTGTGACCATAATATTTGCAGGTTTCAAATCCCGAAATATAATGGGAGTAGGTTTATGATTATGCAGATAATCAAGAACCCTGCATACCTGCCCTGCCCATTCCAGAACCTGTTTCAGCGGAAGAGTTTCATTCTTCTGAAGTGCTTTATTTAATTTTTCTTCCAGATTCTCTCCTGTAATAAAATCCATAACAAGATAATGACGGTCCTGTTCCGCAAAGTAAGCCACAACCTGAGGAATATTAGAATGAGAAAGGGTAGCAAGCATACGGGCCTCTTCCTGAAACATTTTCAAATTATTCTCTCTTTCATTCACATCGGTATCAAGATCTAACAGTTCCTTTAAAGCCCATATTTTACCGGACGACAGTTCCCTGACTTTAAACACAGCCCCCATACCGCCTCTTTTAATCAGCTCTGTAATCTGATACTTTCCTTTTAAAATTGTCCCCAGGGGAGTAACATCAATCATTAAAACACCTCTCTGT
Source organism: Vulcanimicrobiota bacterium (assembly GCA_040217695.1). Classification (GTDB taxonomy): domain Bacteria; phylum Vulcanimicrobiota; class SpSt-956; order SpSt-956; family JAKJGF01; genus CALARM01. Next base: position 7,688 of record JBEHWO010000101.1, read on the forward strand.
CAGTTATCAGTGACCAGTGACCAGTGACCGGTAGGGGCGAACCAGTGGTTCGCCCAATACCCTGTGAAAACACGCATTACGCATTACGCGTCACGCGTTACTCGTCACGACGTAAACTGCTCACTGCTTTGCGCCAATCTTTTGTAACACCTCGGTTATTTTGGCAGAAAGCTTTTCATCTTTTACTTTCCCTGCCATATTCTTTAATGAATCTAAGGCATTCTTATCTCCTATAATGGCCAGACCTTCTACAGCAGAACAACGTACACTCAGTTCTTTATCATTTAAAGCCGCTTCAGAAAGATCATTCACGGAAACAGGATCGCCAAGCAGGCCAAGTGTCTTTGCAGCAGCCATTCTAACGACAAAGCTACTGTCATTTTTTAACATTTTTGTCACAGGTTGAACAGCTTTCCTGTCATTTAATTTACCAAGGGCAACACATGATACATATCTCACATCATGACTTTTATCATCTAACATACTTATAACAGGCTCGACAGCTCTCTTATCCCTCATTATGCTCAGGGCATTTACGGCGGAAGCTCTCACTCCTGAATTTTGATCAGAGAGAGATTTAACTAGAGCATCAAAAGCAACATCACCTCTCTGACCTGCCAGTTCATAAATTACCTCATTTTTTTTCTGATTACTATCTGTGTCCTTGAGAGTAGACACAAGACGCTGAGATTTTGTTGCCCAGAGATAGACAAAAACTATAAGGATCAGAATACTTATGACTTTCATTACAGTTTCTTTAAACTGCTCATCATGTTCTTTCTTTTTTAATTTTCCTGATGTAAGCTGGCCTGATGCACTCTTATTCATCAGCCTGGCCTGACAGTTTTTATGCAATGTTACAGCACTCTCGTCATAGGGATTGGCTTCAAGATAGGCTTCAATAGAAAGATAGGCTTCTTCAATATTATCCTGTTCATACACGGTGAAAGCCTTTTCTTTATATGCTTCCAGATAAGAGAATCTGCCTATAGCTTCATTCAGACATGCTATGGCTTCTTCATATCTTTTTAACTGATGTAAAGCTTTTCCTTTGTAAACCCATACAAGCCTGTCATTAGAATTTTTCTGTAGAGAAATATCAAATTCTTCTATTGCTTTTTCCATATTACCTTCTTTGAATAATGATCTGCCTCTCACTGCTTCTTCTATTCCCTGTTCAAGTTTTATTTTTTCAGCTCTTTTTTCAACCTTGTCAGGACTTATACCTCTTGCAGCGAGACTGAAAAACAGATCTGTAGCCTCAAGTAAAAAGCCCTGCATAAACAATGTATCACCTTTACTTATCATGGTTCTGAAAAGATCAGGATTCATCTCAAGAGCTTTATCAAAAGCTTTTAAAGCTTCATCATATTTTTTTGCTTCCCTGAAGGCAAGACCCTTGTTATGCCAGGCATCCGAAAGAGAAGGATCATATTCCAGAGCTCTGTCAAACTTCATAATAGCAATATCATAGAGCTTTTGTTTTAAATGTTCAGCACCTTCGTTACAGAGATTTTTGGCAAGTTCCTGTTTCTCCGAGTCGTCTTTTTTATCATTATCATCCTTTTTCTCCGGATCTTCCTTTTTATTCTTCTCTTCCATATCTATCCCCCCCAGCGTAAAACAGGTTTTCTTGCAGCACTTACCTCATCAAGCCTTCCAACAGGTGTGGTAGAAGGAGAATGACAGAAACTATCAGGTTTTTCCCTGGCATCTTTCGCAATATCTTTCATAACCTGAATAAAACTATCCAGAGTTTCTCTGCATTCTGTTTCCGTAGGTTCTATCATTATAGCTTCTTCCACTATAAGAGGGAAATAAATAGTAGGGGCATGAAAGCCATAATCGAGAAGCTTTTTCGCAATATCAAGGGCACGAACACCATATTTTTTCTGTTCACTGGCAGAAAGAACAAATTCATGTTTACATGTCCTTTTATATGGTAAATAATAATCTTCGGAAAGTTTTTTCATGAGATAATTGGCATTCAGCACAGCCATTTCACCGACTTTACGAATATGTTCCCTGCCATAAGTCAGAATATAAGCATAGGCTCTGAGAAGAATAGAAAAATTCCCGTAAAAAGTCCCGACCCTGCCTATAGATTGAGGCATGTTGTAATTAAAATAATAACGGTCATCTTTCATATCAACTAAAGGTACAGGGAGATAGGGAACAAGTTTTTCAGTAACTCCTACAGGCCCCGCACCCGGCCCTCCTCCTCCGTGAGGAGTAGAAAAGGTTTTATGTAAATTCAAATGAACTATATCAAAACCAAGATCGGCAGGTCTGCATATGCCGAGTATAGCATTTAAATTGGCTCCGTCATAATAAAGTAAAGCTCCTGCTTCATGAACCATTTCTGTTATTTTAAGTATATCTTCTTCAAAAAGTCCGAGAGTATTGGGATTTGTAAGCATAAGAACAGCAGTATCTTCATTTAAAACCTCTTCAAGTTTTTCCATATCTATACAGCCACGGCTATCGGATTTAACCTGAACTGTTTTAAAGCCGCACATTGCTGCACTTGCAGGATTTGTTCCATGTGAGGAATCCGGAATTATTACTACAGAACGCTTCTGCCCTTTACTTTTAAAATAAGCTTTCGCAATAAGAAGACCTGTAAACTCGCCATGAGCTCCTGCAGCAGGTTGCAGGGTAAATCTGCTCATTCCTGTAATAGCACAGAGGCATTTATCCAGTTCATAAATAACCTCCATTGCTCCCTGAACAGTGTCTTCAGATTGAAAGGGATGTATCTGAGAGAAACCCTGTAATCCGGATATATCTTCATTGATTTTCGGATTATATTTCATAGTGCATGAGCCAAGAGGATAAAAACCAAGATCTACACCGAAACTTTTCCTGGAAAGACCGGTATAATGTCTTATAAGATCCACTTCCGAAACCTCCGGAAGAGATGGGCCGGATTTTGCGAGATAATGTTCAGGTATATGCTCTGACAGTAATTCTTCAGGTACATCAATCTCAGGAAGTCTGAAAGATTTCCTCCCGGAAACACTCTTTTCAAAAATTAACATCTTATTTCACTGCCTCCCCTAAAAGATTAACAAGTTTATCTATCGATGAACGGCTGTTTCTTTCTGTAAAACATAAAAGCATGCAGTTCTTCAGATGAGGATAATGCTTTTCTACTGCATATCCTCCTGTTATCCCATTCTCCAGTAAAAACTTATTTATTTTTACAGGATCGTCAGGGCATCGTACAAGAAATTCATTGTAAAAAGAACAGGGGAAAAGTACTTCGTAATTATTCAATTCCGAGATTTTTTTCTTCCCATAATGGGCTTTCTGACAGGATTGATAAGATATATCTCCGAATCCTTCCTTACCAATATATGACAGATATATTGTAGCAGCAAGAGCACACAGGGCCTGATTGGAACAGATATTGGATGTAGCTCTTTCTCTTCTTATATGCTGTTCCCTTGTCTGAAGAGTAAGAACAAATCCTCTTTTACCATTATGATCGTGAGTAAGTCCTACAAGACGTCCTGCCATTTTACGCATGAGTGCATTTTTGCAGGCCAGAAATCCCAGATGAGGCCCTCCGAAAGCTATCTGATTGCCGAAAGACTGTCCTTCTCCTGCTACAATATCTACTCCCGTACTTCCGGGAGAAGCAAGTATGCCGAGGGAAAAAGGCTCCGTTATTGCAAGTATGGCCAGCCCACCCGATTTATGAACATGTTCTGTCCAGAAAGATACATCTTCAATACAACCGAAAAAATTCGGAGACTGTATTATAACTGCTGCAATATTTTCATTGATTTCAACATTGCAGGTAAGTCCATCTGACAGAGGAATTTCTTCGACTTTTTCTTCTCTGGCAGAAAAATAAGTATTTAAAACCTGCCTGTAATCAGGATGAAGAGCAGATGAAACAAGAACTTTATTTCTGCCTGTATGGGCTACTGCCATAAGAGCAGCTTCTGCCACAGCAGTAGCTCCGTTATAATGGGATGCATTGGAAACATCCATGCCCGTAAGCTCACAGATTAATGTCTGATATTCAAATATAGCCTGTAATATCCCCTGACTTATTTCTGCCTGGTATGGTGTATAGGCAGTGTAAAATTCCGCCCTGGAAACAAGATGGGACACTGCAGCAGGAATGAAATGATTGTAAGCTCCTGCTCCGAGAAAAGAATTGCCCGTAACTATGTTCTTTTTTGAAATATCCGTAAAATAATCTATCAGTTCTATCTCAGTACGGGCAGAAGGCAGATCAAGTTCTCCTTTAATCTTTACCTCTTCAGGTATATCACAGAACAATTCTTCTATTGAAGAAACACCTATAACCTGCAACATATCTTTTATTTCTTCTTTTGTATGAGGAATATACATAATCTAAGCTCCCTTTATTATTTCTTCATATTCTGCTGCTTTTATCAACTGAGAAAGTTCATTTTCAGAAGAAATTTCAATTTTCATGAGCCATCCCTCTTCATAGGGAGACGAATTAAGAAGGGAAGGATTATCTGCTACATCACTGTTGATTTCTATTACTTTTCCGCTAACAGGAGCGTAAATCTCCGAGCTTGCTTTTACAGAATCAATAGCACCGCAGGAAGTAAACTGGCTTATTTCAGTTCCCTCCGAAGGTAATTCTACATAAACTATATCTCCTAACTGATCCTGGGCATAATCAGTAATGCCTGCAGTTACTACAGACCCCTCTATTCTTGCCCATTCATGATCTTTTGTGTAAAGTAGATTTGCTAAAACTTTCATTATTTAATACTCCTCTCAAAATTTTTAATCATTTTATAATAACCAATCATAGTTGTGTCCAGTGATAGATGGAATGAAACATCAATCCTATGTTAATTCAAAAAGTTTGTTATTTAGAATAACATGACATATCACACATCACGACTATTATAGTGTATTTCATAACTTATTAAAATTTAAGTAGTCTTGACGCGTAAAGGGTTTAATCCCTGCACATCACGCATTACCATTTACGCATTACGAGGTACTTATTTATGGATAGTTATGAAACTAACTATAAATGCATATCAAACCAGCTATAATCTATACAGTTATAATTATTATTCTCTACACAAAAGTAAACCTCCTTTTTTAAAAATTTTAATTTAAATAAAAAATTTCTTATTTGTAATTTTTCTTACAGATAATGAACACCTTAAAGCTTATAATAAGGGCAAGGTAAGAGTATGAGACTTAGTTAGAGTGTAATACGTTTAGAATTACTAGTTTAACTATGTTTTGACTTTTTTAAATAACCTCCCTTTCTCTCTTATTTGGTCTTGACCTGATTAATCTCAGCTTCTCGAGCTGAGTAAATTTTTTTTCAGATTAAGACTGTATGATCTCAGTTTCTTTCCAGAAGAAACTGAGATTTTTTTTTTGTAAAAATTATTATAGAAAATACTTTTCTCTTTTAGCAGGAATTTCCTGTGTAAAGGAAGAATGTAATGATAAAATTAAACCAAACTTGAGTAGCCAGGTTGTTGTTAAGAGGAATTATTTAAAGTTTTTAATTAAATAAATGCCAAGGAGGTGAACGTTTAACTAATTAACAGGGTCATTATTTAATCTTGGAATATCTCTTAAACTAGAGCAAAAAGGAGGAGGTTTTACGGAATAATCTCAAATGAGATTAGTTCTATCCGTAGCTTTTATTATGAAAAAAAATAAACTATATTTGATTTTATCCATGTTCATTGCACTTATGTTATGTTTAAATCTATTCGCCGGATGTGGTTCCGGCACAGGTACGACAAACTCTGACTGGCCTTACAGCAATACCCCCAGTCAACTTGACCAGACTGGAATTAAAATAAGGCTCAGCAATATACAGTTACCGGATCTGGGAGTAAACAACGGCACCTATGAATTATGGGCAAGACTTCCCGGTATAGATGACATTGCAGATAATTCAAATAATGTCTATCCTATAGTAGCCAATGACAGGATTGTAAGTCTTGGTAAATTTGTCGTAACACCGAACGGGAAAATAATGGATCCTTCCAGAACAATACTTTTTGGAACTTCAGATCAGACAGCTTTCCCTGTATACGGTCAGACAGTAAATGTTGACCTGAGCAAAGCCTACCGTGTTTATCTTTCAATAGAACCGGCAGGAGAAGATTTCTCAGATCCAACTATTGGCGGAGTTATTATGTTCGGAACATTCTCTAACAGAGTATGTCCTCTGACTTTATATGCAGGCGATCTGAGCAATACTCTTATACCCACACAGGATTTTGCCAGTGATAACGTCCCCAGTGTGGTTACCCTTGAAAACGTGGCAAACACACAGGGAACAGGTATATGGTTTAAAAACGGTGCAGAGGATTTTAGAGGTTTATATCTTCCAGCCCTTTCACAGGGATATGTGAAATATGAAGCATGGGTAAGGGATGTTAATACAGGAACATACTATTCCCTTGGAAAATTCACAGATCCTCAGGCAGCAGATGCGCTCAATCCTCTGACCTATTCAACCATGAATCCTGCAGGAAACAAAAAATATCCCCAATATCCGGGACTGGAATTTTCACAGGCAGGACAGAACCCGGGGGGTTTCGTATCAAGCGCATTAAATCTTGCAAACGGCAACTACAGATCCTATGTAACACTGGAACCGGAACCGGATAATGATACAAGCCAGCCATTCATTTTCGTTCTGGAAAGTGGTAGACCCAATCCTCAGGCGGCTGTAGCACCATATCAGTATCTTCCGTCCACTTTACTCGGCAGTGCTCTCAATGGTGGCACACAGCCAATGATAAAAATGATGACAGAAAAACATCAGACAGATGGGGATCAGTTTATATTCCTTGATGAGATACCCCTGACAAAGGCAACTCTGGAATAATTTTTTGTAGAAATACGACAGGGGACAGAACAATTGTTCTGTCCCCTGCATTATTTTTCACCAGAAATTTATAATTTATAATATTGTTCTTTACAGGCTATGCCAAGAGTCTCAAGTTCTTTAAGAACCGGTTCATAAATCTCCGGTATTACAGGTATAAGAACACCGTTAAAATTAAATTTGCCTTCCAGTACAAACCTCGTGGCAATAGCAGCAGGAAGTCCTACGGTTCGCGACATAGAAGAATCTCCGAAAGGTATACCGAAATCTATAAGGGTTGATGTAATCTTTTCCTTACGATCTGCATATTCTGCCATAAATTCATGATACAGGACAAGCATATCTCTTTCTCCGTCATCATATGACAGTTTTTCAAGCATTCTTGCTACAAGTATATCAAGAGGTGTGTTCTGTCCCTGAGGAAGTGAGTCATCGCTGAAAAGGCCAAGCCATTCCAGATTCTTCATAGCCTGACAGTCTTCTTCCAGGCCAAGTTTAGCTGCCAGATTACATTTTAAATTATCTCCCGATACATTTACAAGTCTGCAAGTAAAATCTTTAAAAGTAAGACCTGAAGATATTTCTATTTTTTCATCGCTTAAAAAACCCATATCGGCAATTTTCTTGAGAGTTTTACACCAGCCGGGATATCTGAAGGTTCCCCTGAACATAGTTTTTGTATGAGACAATCCGTATTTCTCTATATAGGGAAGGGAATTTCTATTGGGATATCCCTCCAACTCGCCCACACCTTCTATATTAAATGTCTTATAATGATCAAACAGATCCTGACCGGGAATAAAAACTTCTTTCCCGTCTTCCAAATATTGTGCCGAATTCTTGCCTGCCATCAGGACTCCCCTGGGACTCCAGGAAAATTTATATCCGAAAGGTTTATTGTTTGCGTCAGGGGCAGGAAGTCCGCCGCAGTAAGATCGGAAGCTCGTAATTTTTCCTCCATATTTTTCTACATGATGAATAACCTTCATAGCAGACATATGATCTATACCGGGATCTACACCCAGTTCATTTAACAGCATTACATTTGCTTCTTTTGCCCTGTCATGTAATTGAGCCATTTTATCACTTACATAAGAGGTTGTGACCATATGTTTTTTTAATTTCAGACATGCTTCTGCTACCTGCACATGATAGGTATAGGGTAAGAGACTTATAGCAAGGTCAACCTGTGAAACAAGGTCGTCTAATTTTGCTCCGTCACGTGTAATATCAAAGGCCAGGGCTACACCGTTCGGATGACCTTCTATTAAAGCTTCGGCTTTACTGACTGTACGACTGGCAACAAGAAGTTTAAATCCATGATCCAGAAGATACTTTACCAGTGGCCTTGATACAAGACCTGCTCCCAGAACCAGTACTTTTTTCATTTTTTAATTACCTCCTTAATTTATAATCGTGACGCGTAACGCGTGACGCGTGACGGGTGGTTCGTGATGCGTATTTTAACGGCACCGGGCGACCCCCTGTGGTCGCCCCTACGGCTCACTCTTCACGACTCACTTTTCAAAAATTTTTCAAGATATTTATATTTCGGCGTAAGTTTACCCTGATAAACAATCATGGCATTTTTAATGGGAGGGGAAAGAGCACAATGTTCAAAATCCACTGAATAGTCTGCCATGGCAATTTCCGGAATAAACTTCTTAAGTTTCTCTCCGAAATCCCTGGATGCTTCCAGAGGAAGGGTACCGGGCAGATTATCTATTGCCATTACTGCAATGCCATCCCCTTCAACACCGTCTGAAATATTCTCATTTACCGGATCATAAACATAAATAGATTTATCGGCAACTGTGCTTTTAACAGTACATTCAACAGCACCGTTTATATCACAGCTAATATCTCCTATTACAAGCAGCTTATGAGCGCCATGAGTTTTAAGATAATGTTTTGTAACAAGCCTGGCATATTTTTCATCCCAGTATATACAGTTTATCAACATAGTAAGATGTGGTATATAATTTTCAAAGATAGACTCATATTTTTCAGGATAATTATAATAATCTGAAAGTTCGAATTTCTCAGTTTTCGGTTTTACCATATGTTCTTCTTTAAATACAATTTTATACAGATGATCTTTAGAAGCAAGTTTTTTCGAAAGTAATTCTCCGGGACTTATCTCTATAAAAGGCAGCAAGTCAAATATCTCCTGTGCTCCGCGGGAAACATTTCCATAACCTGCAAAACCACAGGTAAGGGGGCAGACCGCTTCTGGAAGTCCTTCTCTCTTAATCTTAAGAGCAATATCATGGACTGCAGATTTAAGTTTTGCAAGATTTCCATATTCATAACACTGTTTCAATTCAGAAAAAGGATTTTTTATATTTTTAACAGATAATCTTTTACCCAGAGCATAAAGACTTTCAAACATACCTGCATGGCCTGCCTCTTTACCGAAAAACAGCATACGTCTGGAATTTTCATCTGTAACCTTTTCATAATCTATCAACTGACAGGACATATCCATAATCTTTTTAAGCATAGGCATGTTATAACTCTGACCTTTTACCGTATGGGAGAAGAATAAATAAGTCTTATTACGCTCAAAAAAATTCAGAGGAATTTCTTTTATGGCAATAATTACCTTACAGGGAGAAAGATCTTCCTGCACCGTTATACCTGCCTGTTCAAATTCACTATCACTGAAAGCTCTTATACCTGACGGCTGGACAATAAAACCGATAGAACCATCCACAGAAATCTCTCTGAGCTGGTCAGGCGTGAGAGCAATCCTTTTTTCCCATATATTCTTATCTTCTCTTCTAAGACCGATCAAAATTTTCATCTGCATCCTCCATCAACATACTCTTGAAATCACATAATCTACAAGCTCGAAAAGGCTATTTTTAGCCTCAGAATCTACAATGCTGTTTAATTCTTTAACAGCTAAATTTCCGAATTCAACAGCTTTTTTTCTGGAATATTCTATTCCGCCATATTTATTTATTAAAGAAATTATTTCCTTTAAATCACAGCCATTTATTCTATAAAGTTTTATTAATCTATGAAAGAGCATTTTATCTTCACTGTCTGCCATAATAAAAGCTCTTATTACAGGTAATGTCATTTTTCCTTCCCTCAGATCATTGCCTGCACTCTTCCCTGTTTCTTTAGAAGTGAGAGTCAGATCCATAATATCATCAACTATCTGAAAAGCCATACCTAGAAAACGTCCGTAAGAAACCAGAACAGAAATAGAATCTTCATCTGCACGGGCTACTCTTGCTCCCGCTTCACAGCAGGCCGACATAAGAGAGGCTGTTTTACACTCAATTATTTTCATATAATCCGCTTCATTCAGGTCAAGAGAATGAACATATTTCATCTGCAGGAG
>JBEHWO010000102.1:0-17891 GCA_040217695.1 Vulcanimicrobiota bacterium
ATAGGCCCTGAAGGTGATTTTACAGAAGAAGAAATTTCTCTTGCAATCTCCTGTAACATTCAGGCAGTATCACTGGGGAAAAGAATATTGAGAACAGAGACAGCAGGTTCTGTAGCTCTTGCTGTTATTTTATATGAGTTAGAGGAGGGTTATTTATGAAATGTCTGAAGTGTAATAAAGACTCTATAAGCAGGGAAACATGTTCTAACTGCGGTGCATCTATGAAGGACCAGATACAGGAAATGATTAAAGAACTTAACAAAAAGGGGAAGAATAAAAAAGGTGTCATAAAAACCCTGGGAACTACAAAGGATTTAAGAGTAGTTGTTCCCATACTGGAAATTGCCATGAAAGATGAAGATCTGGACTGTCGCCTTGAGGCAATAGAAGCTCTTGCAGAGCTTCAGGACAGGGATGTTGTAGATGCCATGATGGGTTCCCTGCTAAAAGATAAATTACCTGAAATAAGAGGGGCAGCAGCAGAAACAATAGGAAGACTGAAAGGACATAAAGCGCAGGAAGCACTTATAAAAACCCTTGATGATAATGTACCTGAAGTGAAGATAAAGGTATTAAAAGCCCTTGAGGAACTGGCTGCAAGAGACTGTATAAATGCCATGGCCCGCATGCTTACAGACCAGGATCCGAGAGTGGAAAGAGCTGCACTGGAAGGACTTCAAAGGCTCGGCTATGAGATAAAATGGGACGGAGACAGGGTGGCAGAGGTAAAACTTAAACCTGTAAAAAGACCGGCTTTCATTCTACCTGTAATCTTTATTCTGCTCATATGTGCGGCAGGTTTTTTTATTTATAAATCGGCAAATCCTGAGAAAAACTATAAAGCAGGTGTTGAAAATATTATTACAAACTGTGAGTTTACAGGGAAAGAACTCTTTTCACTCAATCAGGAACTGGAGAAATCCAATCTTGAACAGACAAAGATTTCTCAGATTAACGTTAAATCAGGCAGTGTAGAATCAAAATTTCGAAATCTGAGGAATTCTCTGAATTCTTTAAAACCACCTCCGGAATATGAAGCCATACATACCGAACTCGGAAAGATACTTGATATATATATAAAGAAAAGCAGAGTTCTCATATCCGAACATATTTATATTGATTTCAAAAAAAACATAGAAGAGAATTATAAAATGATAGAGGACTGCCAGGCCGGACTTGTTGATTTAAAGATTCAGATCAGGAAAGTGAGTCATGAGTATCGTGAGTAGTGAATAGTGAGTCGTGAATCGTGAATAGTGACGGGTAATTTATAATAACGGTAACCGGTCACCGGTCACTGAACACCGGTAACTGATCACCGGTCACTGGTCACTGGTCACTGGTCACTGGTCACTGGTCACTGGTCACTGGTCACTGGTCACTGGTCACTGGTCACTGCTAAAAGATATTTATCCTCTATGAAGGATTCAAATTGATAAATGGAGAATTAGAAAAATTACATTAAAAAATTAATTTAAAATTTCAGGAATTTTCGTCAAATAATGTATATATAGAGAATATTAATTCTGCAGTAATTGCAGTAGATTGTTTTCACAGGTAATCTCCGCGTGACGCGTGACGCGTCACGCGTCACGACATTTTATAAAAAGGTGATTTAAGCATGAGAATAGCCATTGATGCAATGGGAGGAGATTTTGCTCCGGAGGAAATAGTTCTCGGTGGTATAGAAGCTGCTATTGAATATGGAGTAGAGGTAATTTTAGTGGGAAACGAGACAGAAATAAAGAAATGTATGGAAGGAACTCCTCGGAGTCCGCTTGTCCATATTCGCCATGCCTCTGAAGTAATAGGAATGGATGAGTCTCCGTCTAAAAGTATAAGGAAGAAAAAAGATGCATCTATAGTAATAGCTGCACAGTTAGTAGGTGAAGGAGAAGCAGACGGTGTAGTGGCGGCAGGCAATACAGGAGCTGCCATGGCAGCATGTCTCTTCAAGACAGGCCGTATTCCCGGTGTGGAAAGACCGGCTATTGCTACACTCTGGCCGGGAATTTATGGTACAGTTATTATGCTGGATGCAGGAGCAAATAAAGATTGCAAACCTGGTTTTTTAGTTGAATTTGCTCTTATGGGAGACGCACTTGCCAGATCTGTTTATAAAATAGAAAACCCGAAGATAGGGCTCCTTAATATTGGGGAAGAATCCACAAAAGGCAATGAACTTACCCTTGAAACATACAAATTACTTTCGAACTCGGAGCTTAATTTTATAGGAAATGTCGAAGGAACGGAACTTTTATTCAATAAAGCCAATGTGGTGGTATGTGACGGTTTCACCGGCAACATGGTGCTCAAAACAGGTGAAGGTGCAGCCAATTTTATTGTAGCTCTCATAAAACAGCAGGCAATGAACATATGGCCTGATGGTAACTTTTCAGATGAATTTAAGACTATAATGAGTAATGCAAAGAAAATACTGGATTTTTCCGAACATGGCGGTGCCCCTCTGATTGGTATCAATGGAGTATGCATAATCACCCATGGACGGGCCAGGGCAAAAGCAATTAAAAATGCCATAAAGATGGCCATGAAATTTGTAGAAAGCGGTTTTGTAAAAGAAATAGCAAGTAAATTTAAGGTTGATTAGTTATTTAAGAAAAACATGTTTCAGGTTTTATGCCGGAGTTTAATCGTAACGCGTGACGCGTAATGCGTGACGCGTTACATATAACCGTCAGTCAATGCCGTGCAACCACACACTACTCACTTTTTAAAGAGGTCAATTCAAATGATTCCCTATCCAAAAAAATATGATGTTATAGTTATAGGCGGAGGTCATGCAGGATGTGAATCTGCACTTGCTTCAGCCAGAACAGGCTGTATGACTCTTTTACTTACAATAAACCTTGACACTCTGGCACTTATGCCATGTAATCCCAGCATAGGAGGTCCTGCAAAGGCAAACCTTGCAAGAGAAGTAGATGCACTCGGAGGAGAAATGGCAATCAATACAGATGAAACTCATATACATATAAGGATGTTAAATACCAGTAAAGGCCCTGCAGTTCACGCTCTTCGTGCTCAGTCAGACAAGGTTAAATATAAAAACAGAATGAAAAGAATTCTGGAAAACCAGGAAAATCTTGATATTAAACAGGCTATGGCAGAAGAAGTTATAATTTCTGACGGTTATGTAAAGGGGATTCTTACACAGACAGGTAATTTTTACGAAGGAAAAGCCGTTATAATTACAACCGGTACCTTTCTCAGAGGTACGGTACACATAGGCCTGACAAGTTTTTCTGCAGGCAGAGCAGGTGAATTTCCTTCCAACCAGTTATCTGTGTCTCTTAAAAAAGCAGGACTTGAACTTGGAAGACTTAAAACAGGTACAACACCGAGAGTAAATAAAAATACTGTGGATTATTCTAAAACAATCCCGCAGGAACCTTCTTCGGAGCCCCTTGTTTTTTCTTTTATGTCTCCTGAAGTACTTCCGGAAAAACAGCTCTGCTGTTACCTTACCTACACAAATGAAAGAACAAAAGAGATAATATTAAAAAATCTTGACCGTTCTCCCCTTTACAGCGGAAAAATTACAGGCATAGGCCCCAGATACTGCCCTTCCATAGAAGATAAGATCTTTAAATTTCCGGACAGAATATCACATCAGGTCTTTCTCGAGCCTGAAGGGATTGATACGAATGAAATATATGTACAGGGTATGTCTACAAGTCTGCCTGAAGACGTTCAGCTTGCCATGTTAAGAACTGTTCCGGGGCTTGAACAGGTTGAAATAATGCGCCCCGGCTATGGCATTGAATATGATTTTGTATTCCCAACCCAGCTCTATCCGACTTTAGAGACAAAAAAAATAAAAGGCCTTTATCTTGCAGGACAGATAAACGGTACATCAGGATACGAGGAAGCGGCAGCCCAGGGAATTATGGCAGGCATCAATGCTTCTCTGAGTGTACAGGGGAAAGAACCTTTTATTCTGAGCAGATCGGAAGCATATACAGGTGTACTTATAGATGATCTTATAACAAAGGGAACTTCAGAGCCATACAGAATGTTTACTTCCAGAGCGGAACACCGTCTTATGCTCCGCCAGGATAATGCAGATCAGAGGCTTACCCCGAAAGGTTATAATACAGGTCTCGTATCTGAAGAGAGATATAAAAAATACTGTGAAAAGATGGAACAGATAAAGAAAGAAATCAGGAGACTTGAAGAAGTTAAAGTAGGTCTCCATCCGGGACAGAGAGAGAAATTTATGGACATTACCGGCCATGAGCCACAGGAAAATATTTCCTTAAAAGAACTGCTCAGAAGACCTGATATAACATATTCATCTCTTGCACCTCTTGACACAGAAAGACCTGTTCTTCCTAAAAGTATTATAAAACAGATAGAAATAGAAATTACATATGAAGGTTACATAAAAAAAGAATTGCAGATGATCGAGAGAGCTCAGAAACTGGAACAGATGTTAATACCTGATAATATTAATTATAATAATATACCTTCATTATCCCGGGAAGGAAGAGAAAAACTGGATAAAATTCGTCCCCTGTCAATAGGTCAGGCAGGAAGGATAGAAGGCGTAACGCCTTCCGATATTTCCATACTCACTGTTTATATAAGGAGCAGAAATGGTGAGTAGTGAGTAGTGAGTAGTGAAGAGTGAGTAGTGAAGAGAGAAGAGTGAGTCGTGAGTAATGAGTAGTGGCGTTTTATTAAACGCCCTGGAGATAAAATACGCATCACGTTTATAAAGAAAGGCCATTTAACATGTATACCCTTATTATAAAAGAACATTTTGATGCAGCCCATTTCCTTGAGAATTATGCAGGGAAATGTGCAAATATCCATGGTCATACATGGTATGTAGACGTAGAAATAGAGGGAGAAAATCCGGACAAAACAGGGATGATTGTAGATTTCGGAGATGTAAAAAAAATCATTAAATCTCTTCTGCCCGATCATGAATTTTTAAACAGAGTTCTTTCCATAAATCCTACGGCAGAAAATCTTTCGAATTATTTGTTCATGTCCCTTGATGAAAATTTCAAAGACAGGTCTTTTAAAGTTAAATCTGTAACTGTCTGGGAGAGCCCGGGCTGCGGATGCCGTTACAGCCGGTAGCCATTCTATAACCGGGATTTTTTGTTACAGCAAAGTGAAAACCGGTAACTGGTAACTGGTAACTGATAACATGTCACTGTTTTCTCGACTGTTTCAACTGTTTTTCCAGAGATGCTATATGTTCTTTCGAAGTTTTTAATTCGTTTTGAAGTTTTTCAATCTCTTTATAAATATTTGTTATAGCGGCGATTTGCCGTGATTTTTCTTCTAAATCTTTCTGAAGGGTTTCTTTTTCTTTTATTATTTCATCATAATTTTTCTTTATTTCTTCATATTTATTCGCTTCTTCAGTTAATTTTTGATTATGAACGGCTGTAATAGAAGCAATCTGCCGCAAACGTTCATTTAATTCCTTTTGAAGATTCTCTTTTTCTCTTATAGATTCTTCATATCTGTCCGGATCTCCCGAACCTGTATCGGCAGATGCGAGCTTTTTTTGTGTTTCCTGTAATTCTCTTTTAAGTTTTCCGTTTTCCAGAAGAACTACAGTGTAGTTGTCTTCGAGATTTTTATATTTTTCCAGTTCTTTTTTTAAATCTTCACTGCTTCCGTAAGAACCATGTTTTTTACTTTCCTCTAACTCCTGAACTAATTCCGTGACTTTTTTATCTCTTTTATAAATATCTTCTGCCAGTTCTTTGTACTGTTCTACCATATCAAGCAAAGCCTGTTCTGCTTCACTTATAAGTTTATCCTGTTCATGTTTATCCTGTTCCAGTTTTTCATAGTCTTTTAAGAGATCATCATATTCTTTTGCCTGTTCGTTAAAATCATTATTCGCTTTTGCCAGTTCTTTTTTCAGATATTCTTCCGTTTTTTTCAGTTCTTTGTAAGTTTCCAGTTCTTTCTCAAGTTCTTCTACTCTCTTGAGGGCTTCTTTAGATTTAATGTCAGAGTCATCTTTTTTTTCTTCCTGGCCATCTTTTCTGGAATCTACGGGAAAAATCAATTTCACACCGATTATTTTACCATAATCTATCAGATCTTCTCTTAATATTATGTATTTAAACTGCTTCCCTGATAGCTTTTCTTTTTCAGCCTTGAGTTTTTTGTCTTTTATGGCTGTTTTTAGCTGTTCTATCGTTAGTTCTATTATTTCTGCCGCTTCTTTTAATGTATATTTAACAGACATAATATTCCTTTCCCGAATAATAGATTATAAAAAAGTATATAAAAAATCTCACATATTTGCAAGAAAAAATTTAACTCTGCAGTAAACTCTGTTCAATGCAGGTTAAAACCTTATTCTATGAAAACATCTTACACTTAAAAAATAAAACCGGATTTAATTAATTATCTAATTTTATAGCCTGATCTATAAGCATAACCGGTATATCATCTTTTACAGGATAGCGAAGTTTACATTTATGACAGTCAAGGAATTCTTCATTACCCCTTATATATTCGAGCTCACCTTTACATTTCGGACATGCTATTATTTTCAGAAGTTCTTCGGATATCATAAAAACTCCTTTCTCTTAATCATTTTTTGTATATAATATATTCTTTAACTTGTATTTAAATCCTTCAGAAAAAATGCCTTTCCCCCATGACTTAAATGAAAAAATATGATATTATAAAAAATTGAGATTATCCTGAATTTTGTAATTTTTTTCTTATCCTTTACAAAATATATAGTAATCTATTTGAAAAAGTTTATTCTAAGGAGATGTTTATAAAATGCCCGATTATCAATATGACATTAAACTCGGATACAGTGCAAGAGACGGAAAATGGATTTTAGATGATGAAAGAATGTGGGTTGAAGTAGATGACATTGACGAAATGATAAACTATCTCAAAAGTACTGTAAAAATAAGAATGGAAGGGGAAATTCTTGTCAGGAGACATGGCAATAAATGGTATATGAGAGATGCCAGTAAATATCAACTTTTTAACAACCCCGAAGAAATGGCAACAGCATTTAAAGAAATAGATGCACATTATCAGGACGAAGTCATTCAGCCTGCAGAAACCCTTTTCGGTCGTAAAAAAGGTAAGAGAGGTATTGATATGACCAAGGTACAGGGATGGATGAAAGATGTTACTACAAAGACAGAAGTAGAAACAAAGGAAGCAAAACAATTCTGTGCCTGGCATAAAGATACGGAAATGGTTGCCACCTGCACGGGCTGTGATAAAGGTCTGTGTGAAAAATGTATCGGGAAACAGATTGAAGATAATGTTTTCTGCAACAGTTGCTGGACACAGTATAAATTCTCACGCCATCTGGAGAAATTCAAGAAACAGAGAGAGCAATAATATGGTCGTAACGCGTGACGCGTGACGCGAACAAAGATTATTCATTTTTATAAAGATTATATTATATGGAAAAAAGTAATTTAAAAGATCTCGTAAAATTTCCTGTCGATTATGAATTCAAGATTATAGGAAAATCTGACAAACTGGATATTGAATATATTGCAGGACAGATTGAACTTATTACAAAGAGAAATTTCTCAAGAGAAGGAATAAGAAAAAGAGAAAGCAGCAAAAAAACATATATATCCTATTCAGTTAAAATTTATCTTGAAGAATATAACGAACTTCAACATATCTATGAATTTTTCAAATCACAGGAATCTATAAGTTATTATCTGTAATAATATAGTGAATGGTGAGTAGTGAGTGGTGAGCAGTGAAGAGGAAGTAGGGGCGTTTAATTAAACGCCCTGAGGGATTAAATACGCATCACGCATTACGCATCACGCATTACGCTCAGGAGTAATATTTTATGATAAACAAATTTTTTCTAAACAGAGAAGATACTGTCCTTATAATAATTGATTTTCAGGAAAAGCTTTCTGCTAAAATGAAATATGGTAAAGAGGTTCTCCATAATATAAAGGTTATTGTGGAAACATGCAAAATTTTAAATATACCGGTAATGCTGACAGAACAATATCCCAGAGGTATAGGGCCTACGGAAAAGGACATAATAGGAATTCTTCCTGAACATAAACCTGTAACGAAAATGTCTTTCAGTTGTTACAGGGAGAATAATTTTGTTACGGAACTGGAGAAATTGAAGAAAAAAAGTGTAATAATAACAGGAATAGAAGCCCATATATGTGTTCTTCAGACGGCTCTTGACTGTATGAAAGCAGGATATCATGTCCATGTTCTTCGTGATTGTGTATCTTCAAGAACAAAATCCAACTGGGAGACAGGCCTGAAACTTATGAGAGATGCAGGAGTAGTTATATCTTCAACGGAAATAGCAGTGTTTCAGTTACTCAAGGAATCTGGCACAGAGGAATTTAAGAAAATACATCCTTTTATAAAGTGAGTGAGTAGTGAATATGTCACCGGTCATCGATCACTGAAAAAGGGGGGATTATTATCATAACGGTAAACGGCAATAAAATTGACTGGCATGAAGGTATGACCGTAGCAGCTCTGTTCAGGATTATGGGTTACGATTTCTCTCTTATAGTGACTTCTGTAAACGGAGAAATAATAAACGAAGATAATTATGACGCATGTGTTATTCCTGACGGAGCAGATGTTAAAGCCATACATATTCATCATGGCGGTTAATAAGAAAGGGAAAAAGAGATTATTCTCGAATGTATAAAAGGACAGACATAATCCTGTCACGACTTACCTATAGAGAGGAAGATATGAATGGTAACTGACCATATAGCTAAAATGCGGGATGCCCATGAAGTTCTTGCTGAAAAAAATCTGGACATATGTGAAATTCAGAAAGGTTATGCCGGCAGAACCCTGAGAATTGACGTATCAAAAAATACTATTGACTTTATACCTGTTTCGGATGAAATGAAAAAACTCTGGATCGGAGGCCGTGGTTTTGACCTGTGGCTTATGTTCCGGGAAATCAGCAAAAATACCGGATGGGACAGCCCTGAAAATCCTATCTGCTTTTCTTCCGGCCCTCTCGGAGGAACCATATCCTTTCCCGGCTCCGGGAAAACCATTGTCACTTCAATATCTCCTCTCACAGATTGCATTATAGACTGCAATGTGGGAGGTTATTTCGGCCCCTATCTGAAATTTGCCGGTTTTGATGCCATGTCCGTAGTGGGTAAATCGGACGATTATATCATTATACTTATAGATGCGGTAAATAACAGAATCTCAATAGAAAAAGCTCCTCTCGAAAGTAATGATTCTCATGTAATTTCAGAAGAGCTTACTTATATGTATGCAGATAATGAACTGGACATGAGAAATATTGCCATAGTTTCCAGCGGAAGAGGAGCAGAACATGCACGTATGGGAGTCCTTAATTTTTCCTTCTGGGATTGGCGCAGAGGTGTTGCAAGACTTAAACAGGCAGGCAGAGGAGGCATTGGAACAGTATTCAGAAATAAAAAAATTAAAGCCCTTGTGGTAAAGAGTCCTCCCGTTAATTCTGCATGGCGCATTTCAGAAAGTAAAGTAAGTAAAACATTTCAGGATAATATATGTACTTCATCCTGTAAAACAGATATTTCAAAGATTGATGATATTATAAAAAAATGGAATAATGACCCTGAATATGTTATAGAAATGATGCAGGATATTCAGGACATGGACCATTATATATCCAGAACGGCCATTGATGAAATATGCAAAAAAACAGGGAGACCTAAATCACAGCTCTATCATATTGCTACTTTCTATAAAGCATTCAGCCTGAAACCGCGTGGCGAACAGGTTATACAGGTATGCCTGGGCACTGCATGCCATGTAAAAGGAGCGCCGAAAATACTTGAAGCTTTTGAAAGAGAACTCGGTATAAAACAGGGTGAAACAACAAAAGATGAAAAATTTACACTTGAAGCAGTCGCCTGCCTCGGTTGTTGCAGTCTCGCTCCCGTTGTAAAAATCGGAGAAGAAATTATAGGGAATGTACAGGTTAAAGATGTTTCTAAAATTATTTCTGAGAGGCGTGGTGAATAATGATGACAAATTTAGAAACAATAGAGCAGAAAATAAAGGAAGAATTTAAACAATATAAATCCATGCTTATGGTATGTACAGGTACAGGATGTGTTTCTGCAAAAAGTTTTAATGTCCGTGACAGTCTTTCAAGAGAGATAAAAGAAAAAGGCCTTGAGAAAGAATATCTTGTAGTTCCCACCGGCTGTAACGGTTTCTGTGCCGCAGGCCCTATCATCGTAATTCAGCCTGAAGGCATATTCTATCAGAAGGTCAAGGAAGAAGATGTAAGAGAAATAGTGGAAGAACATCTCATCAAAGGGACCCCGGTAGAAAGACTCATGCATAAAGATCCCGTAACAGGCTCCGTTAATAAAACAATGAAAGACATAAAATTCTTCACCAAACAGGAGCTCATCGCACTTCGTAATAAAGGGCTTATTGACCCTGAAAATATAGAACATTATATAGCAAGAGGCGGTTATAAATCAATTTACAAAATTCTGGAAGCAAATGAGCCGGAACAGGTGATAAAGGAAATAATCGCATCAGGCATAAGAGGTCGCGGAGGAGGAGGGTTCCCTGCAGGGGTAAAATGGCAGTCCTGCCGTAAAGCATCACTGGAAAGAAAAGAACCTCCCTTTGTGGTCTGCAACGGCGATGAAGGAGACCCCGGGGCATTTATGGACAGAAGCATTATAGAAACAGATCCTCATTCCGTAATTGAAGGCATGATGATAGGCGCTTTCTCTGTCGGAGCGTCCGAAGGGTTCGTGTATATCAGAAAAGAATACCCTCTGGCCATGGTGAGACTTCAAAAAGCCATAGAACAGGCAAGAAAATACGGGTTCCTGGGTAAAGACGGCATTTTAAAATTTGACATACACATACACAGAGGAGCAGGGGCTTTCGTCTGCGGCGAGTCTTCCGCCCTTATGGCTTCCATGGCAGGAAGACCTGGCGAACCGAGAGCCAAATATGTACATAACGTAGAATTCGGTTTCCGCGATAAGCCTACACTGCTCAACAATGTGGAAACATGGGCAAATATCCCTGCAATCATAGAAAAAGGAGCAAAATGGTTTGCCTCTATAGGTACCGGTGATGTAAGTGTTAATCCATGGAACGGCTCTTCAGGAACAAAGGTATTCTCTCTTGTAGGAAATATAAACAATACGGGCCTTGTAGAGGTTCCTATGGGTATAAGTCTCAGGGAGATTATTTATGACATAGGAGGAGGCATTCCGGGAGGAAGAAAGTTCAAAGCGGTTCAGACAGGAGGGCCTTCGGGAGGCTGTATTCCCGAAGCACTGCTGGATATGAAAGTAGATTTCGACTCTCTTACAGATGCAGGTTCTATGATGGGTTCAGGCGGTATGATTGTAATGGACGAGAAAACCTGTATGGTCGATGTGGCAAGATATTTTGTCAATTTCCTTCAGGACGAATCATGCGGGAAATGCACTCCATGCCGTGAAGGCCTTTATGCTTTAAACAATATTCTTACAGGCATATGTAACGGAGACGGTAAAGACGGAGATATTGAACATCTGGAAAATCTCTCTAAAACCATCTGTGAAACAAGTCTTTGCCAGCTCGGAGCCACCGCTCCCAACCCTGTTTTAAGCACAATTCGTTATTTCAGGGACGAATATGAGAAACACATAAAAGAAAAAAACTGTCCTGCCGGAGTCTGTAAATCTCTTATTTCTTACACTATTCTTCCGGACAAATGTATCGGTTGCACCATGTGTGCCAGAAGATGTCCTGCAAGTGCAATAAGCGGTGAAAAGAAAAATGTGCACACACTTGATAAGAGCAAATGTATTAAATGCGGCATATGTTACGAAATATGTCCTGCCGATGCAGTAAAGATAAGTTAAGTGCTGATAACGGTAAATATTCCGCCGGTTATAGTCGTGACGCGTAACGCGTGACGCGTGACGGGAGGAGACAAAACAACAAATTATCCGGTGTTATATGTTCCGCTGTCACCACTGAGAATTGCTGACAGCTGATTGCTGACAGCTGATAACAAAGGAGGCACTCGGATGGGTGAACTTGTAATAAAGGTCAATGTTCCCGACTGGTGTGAAGATATTATAAAAAAAGAGGTAGAACAGGAGATTATAAATAAAATAAACGGACTTTCCAGGATTAATCCTCCTGCTCTGTTCGGTATAATTAAAGATGAAAAAAGAGAGGTAAAGGATCTGATGGCCAGGACGTAAGAATCGTGACGCGTGACGCGTGACACGTGACGCGGGGATTATGCCATGCCATGTTACATATATGAAACTCTTCGTAGACAGCAGTCTTATTATTGAATACTGCAGAGGTAATCTGAAAGCAAGAGATCTCATGGATTTTATAGAGAAAAACAAAGAAATATTTGACATTTATATAAATCCGTCCGTATGGGCCGATGTTATTTATACGGTAAACAAAACATACGGTATTGATCTCAAAACCATAGGTTATTACCTGTTTTTAAATTTCAAGATTCTTGATATTACTCAGAAACTGGTTTTTTATTCCTTCAGTTTTATCCAGAAATATAACCTCAATCCTTCAGAGGCCATGGTTCTGGGATGCTGCAAAGAATATGATATCAAACACCTGGTGGCGCTGAATAATGATTTTATTAAACCTGCAGAAGGTGAAGGAATAACTTATATAAATGCCTCTGGAAAATTAAAAGCTTTACAGGAATATCGGGATCGTAATGCGTAATGCGTAATGGGAGAATAGCATTTACAAAATACAGACAGTTTTTTCTCCGAAAAGGAGCAAAAACAATAAAAGACGAGAAACCACGCGTCACGCGTCACGCGTCACGCGTCACGACCACAAAGGAGGTTTATCAATGGCTGAGAAAATAGAAATTACAATAAATGAGAAAAAAGTTAAAGTAAATAAAGACAGTTATCTGCTGGATGCAATTATAAAATCAGGGTTTGTTGTACCCACACTCTGTCATCATAAGGATCTCACTCCTAACGGCACATGCAGACTCTGTGTGTGTGAAATAGAATTAAAAGGAAAGAAAAAACTTGTTACAGCCTGTAATTATCCTGTACGTGATGAAATAAAGGTCTCTACCGACAGTGAAAGGGTTAAAAATCACAGAAAAATTCTCATTGAAATGTACCTGGGCAGATGGCCCAATGTGCCTTTAATACAAAACATGGCCAAAAGGCTGGGAGTAACAGAATCCCGTTTCAAAAGTCCTCTTACGGAAGACCATGAAAAAGCATGTATTCTGTGCGGCCACTGCGTAAAAGCATGTAAAGAATTTATGATGGAAGAAATCCTGGACTTTGCCGGCCGGGGCATAAAAAGACATCTGACTATGCCTTTCTATGAAGTAGACCATAACTGTATAGGTTGTACGTCCTGCGCCTATGTGTGTCCTACAGGGGCCATTCAGATAATAGACGATCTGAATAACCCTGCCGATCCCATCATGATAAGGGATCATGGCATGAAGATAAATGCAGAAATGGCAACACTGGATAAATCTCAGAACAGAATGAGAGAAGTAGGAACTGCAAATATTGTAGATGTTATGAATGCCTATGATTTGCTCCCTGTTCACAACTATAAATTCGGAAGCCACCCTGAAGCATATAAAATAGACTCGAAGATGTTAAAAGCAAAATATTTTACCCAGGGTATGGCAGACGGATGCTGGAAAGGATGTTCCATGGCATGTGCCAAGGCCGTAGACGGTTTCCTTGTAAAAACCGGCCCTTATAAAGGTCAGAGAGTATGCGTTGACGGCCCTGAATATGAAACTGCTGCAGGTGCGGCCAACATGGGATGTTTTGACGGAGATTTTCTTGTAGAATTTAATTTCTACTGTGATACATACGGCATTGATACAATCTCTGCCGCCACCACGATAGCTTTCGTAATGGAAGCCTTTGAAGCGGGCGTCATAAATGAAACCCATACGGGAGGATTGAAACTGAATTTCGGAGCATGTAACGAAGTCCTTGAAATACTCCATCAGATGGCAGAAGGAAAAGGTTTCGGCGTTGATGTAGGCCAGGGTATCAGATGGCTCAGAAAGAAATGGGTCAGAGAATACGGAGCAGACGAAAAATTCCTTCTGGATATAAGCACCGAGTCGAAAGGGCTTGAAATATCGGAATATGTCTCAAAGGAATCCCTTGCCCAGCAGGCAGGCTACGGCCTTACACTGAAAGGGCCACAGCATGATGAGGCATGGCTTATATTCATGGATATGGTAAACAATCAGATCCCCAGTTTTGAAGATAAAGCGGAAGCACTTTATTATTTCCCTCTCTGGAGAACATGGTTCGGACTTATGGGACTCTGTAAAATCATATGGAATGACGTGGTTCCCGCCGATAATAAATTTGAAAAGGAAGCAGCAAAAATTCCCGATCATGTAAATAATTACTTTAAATTCTTCGAAGGCATGACAGGGGAACCTCTCGATGAAGAAAAGATGTTAAACCAATCGGCAAGATCCTATAATTTCCAGAGGGTCATGAACCTCATGCTGGGCTTCGGGACGAGAGAACATGATACCATGTGCTATCGCTCCAAAGGGCCTGTTACTAAGGAAGAATATGAATCCAGAGCGGAAAGGTATGATAAACAGCTCAGAGAGATTCTGGGGGTAGAGCCGGAAGGTAAGATGACTGAAGAGAAAATGGCAATACTCCGTAAATATCGTGAAGATCAGTATGAAAAAGTAACTGATGCGGTATATAAGAGAAGAGGCTGGACAAGTAAGGGAGTTCCGAAGATAGAAAGACTCAAAGAACTGGGGATTGATCTGCCGGAACTTGTGGAGATTGTCAAAGATTATCAGGAATAGTTTTTTTAATAAATAAGGGGCGATGATTAATTCATTGCCCCTTATTTATTTTGCTTTTTCCACAGGCCACGGTATGACTATAATGACAGTACCGATGCCAGGTGTGGGGGTAACAGTCGGAGTTGACGGAACTGCAGTAAAGTTCAGAGTGACTGTCGGTGTGGAAAAGTTTGTAATGCCTGGGCTGTCATCTCCACAGGATGTAAGATATTATAAGGCTTAAGAGAATTATTAATAAATAGAAAAGATCTTTTTTGAATTTCATTAGTTATAACTCCTTTCTCTGTATTTATTATTATATCAGATTAATGAACGCATTGATAATTTTACATGATAATTTAATAAAAATTTATGTTATAATAATTTACAGGAGGCATACTGGAAGGCCCTGGCTTTTTTCGATTACATCTGCTGGTATTTTGAAAAGGAGAATCCTAAATTTTTATTATAGAATAATAAAGAAATCAATAGAAATATATCTTAAAAATTTGTTTTTAAAAAATTGTTTTTACAGGTAAAAAAATACTTGCATAAAGAATAGAGGTGAATTTTATGAATGAAGGATTGCCAATAATAGTTATTCTTATAGGAATTCTGGTTACATCATCGATTTATGCCTGGCTTATTTATTTCTGGGCCGGAAGATATCGTAAAATACCGCCCAATCAGTTAATGATAATTTACGGCCGTAAAAACATAAATCCTGTTACGGGATCTGAAAAACATTTAAGTGCTCTCGGTATGAAGATATCATTTTTTGATGTAAGAAAAATAAGGTTATAAAAAAATAACGGCTTTTATAAAATAATATAATTATTCAGGATGTTTGCATATGAATATAGAGATTATTCAAAAAAAAGACTACGCCATAATAGCAAAATTGAATAAAGATGTTCAGGATTTACACTATGACATGCATCCTGACATATTTAAGACTTATGATTATGAATCCACGTACAGAGGATTCTGTGAATATATTTCACAGGAAAATTTTCATTCCTTTATTGCATATTCTGAAAAAGAACCGGTGGGATACATACTTGTCTGCGTAAGAGATTACAAGGAAACGCCTTTCAAAAATGGACCATGTGAAAAATTTCGCAAAAGAACAGGGAATCAATAGAATCGAATTAACTGTATGGACAACAAACCATAATGCAAAAGACTTTTTCAGGAAAGTCGGCTTCGAGCCTTATATGGAAAATATGTATATGGAACTTCCGATAAAAAGCTCAGAAAGCAGAAAATTATAAATAAAGTGTAAATGTTATTCTCTTAAAAATGATCTATCTGCATTGAAATATCCATATTCACCTGGCCGGTTTTTATATCTAATTCTTTCATTTCAATTTTACTCTTATAACCGCCATCCATGGTTTCATAGTTTATCTTATCTGCCGGAAGCCATTTATCTTTACTATATCCAAAATATACTCCCCCGAGTTCTCCATTTTGTCTGGTTAATTTATCATCACCATTTTTATCTCTGTCAGAGAGTTCTGAATTTGATTTTATTATTTCTTCACTTTCAATTTTCTGATTCCCATTTTTATCTACAGCCAGTGGCATAGAAATAACAGGAGGTGTATATTCTCTGTTTTCTTTACCTATTTCTATTTTATCTTCCCCTACCTGACAGTCCAATCCTTTATCTTTTGCTTTTGTCTGTATCTTTTCCTGTGTAACCTGTTTCCTTCCTATATTTCCAATCTCCATAAATAAAATCCTCCCTTTGTAAAATATGATAAATTGTATCATAAGCCGGTCATAAATACACATTGATAATGTTAAAAACATGTTAAATTTTAGCAGGTTTTTCTTATCACATAATAAAGAAGGAAATCTTTTATATTTTATTGAAAAATGAAAAAATTTTTATATACAGAAATGGAGAGTAAACTTGATGGATATATTTACTCGAAACGTCCCCGGCACAACGGAAATACTTCAGAAATCCTGTATCGGCATTGCAGGATGCGGAGGACTCGGTTCCAATGCGGCGGCATCACTGGTAAGAGCCGGTATCGGAACGTTAATCCTGGTAGATTTTGATGCAGTCGAAAAATCTAATCTGAACCGACAGTTTTTCTTTCAATCAGATACTGGCAAAAAAAAGGTTGAAGCACTCTCTGTTCATCTTAAAGCAATAAACCCGGATATAAATCTTATTACCCACACCTGTGAGATAACCCCTCAGAATGTGTCAGTTCTATTCGGTTCCGCCGATCTGCTCATAGAAGCTTTCGATAGAGCAGAAAGAAAAAAATGGCTTATAGAGTCATGGTGCAGAAGCTTCCCCGGCAAGCCGGTGGTATGCGGGAACGGTCTCTCAGGTATCGGCAAATTTGATGATCTGAAGGTAACAAAAATAGGAAACATCTATTTCTGCGGTGACGGGAAAAGTGACATGACTATGGGTCTTTGTTCCGCAAGGGTTACAATTGTCGCAAATATGGAAGCAAATATTGCAATTGAAATTCTGGTAAATAAGGAATTTGCTCCTGAGCACCGGGACGGTAAATTAATATAGGCAGCAGCCAGATCTCCGTGCAGGATTATCTGCAGATTAAAAAAATCTGTGAAAATATATAAAAAAAAGGAACTTTTTTTATATATCTGAAATAGTATATTAGAGAGAAGTAATTTTTTGTTAAGACTCTTTTAAGAGCATCCTGTTCTTACCGAATATCTGAAAGCAAGCCAGTCTAACCATTATAAACACATAATTTTTAGTAACTGTCCCGGTGTGTTTTAAATTTTATCCTGGCAACAGATCTGTCACAATAACACTGAGGTGAGCATAAATAATACATATAAACTCTCGTGACGCGTAAGGCGTGACGCATGACGGGAGGTATGATTTTATTACATGCTTATGCTCAGATCAATAATTGTGAGCTTCGTTTCAAGAAACAAGGGAGAGACTTAATCAGGTTACTACAAAACATTATCAGGAAAGAAAAAAAATAATAATAAGGAGACATTATAAATGCGTATAGGAACAAATTATAATTTACCATAAACTCAGACAAAGGTTAATATA
>JBEHWO010000103.1:0-17885 GCA_040217695.1 Vulcanimicrobiota bacterium
ACTCTCCCCGATGGATGGGAATCATATCAGGAAGGTAAGGAGAGTATTTTTACCTCTGTTAAAGGGGAAAATAATTTTGCCAGTTGTTATGTCTATGGTTTCCCTGTGGAACCAGGAATGACCATTGATGAAATAGCCACCTGGGTTCTGGAAGGATTCAGCCAGGAAAGCGAAGGTCATACTATTAAAAATACTGCGAGAAAAGCTACAAAAGTGGCAGGTTCTGACGGACTTTTTATAAGAATGGAAGAGAAATATAAAGAAGGTGAACAGGAAAAAGTCCTTATTGTAGATGAATATTTCTTTATTAAAAGTAATCAGTGTATAATAATACATTTTGATACGGCAAAAGAGTCTTATAATAACTTTAAAGGCGATTTCGATAAAATAGTCTCTTCGTTTTTACCCGGTGATAAACCTTTTGACGATATTATAACATCCGGTAAATCAGGGAGTGGCAGCAAGCCTTCTCCGTCACCTAAAAAATAAATAGTGCATGGGGAAGAGTGAAAAGTAGTGAAAAGTGAAGAGGGAAAAGTAAAAAGTAGTGAAAAGTGAATGGTTGACCCCACGCGTTACGCGTCACGCGTTACGCGTCACGATTATAACGAATCACGCATCACACATTACGCATCACGCATCAAGGGGGTATATATATGAAAATAAAGTTTTTAACAATAATGCTTTTACTTCTGACTGTACCTGCTATGGCTCAGGTAGAACAGACTGTAGGAGGATATAATTACAAAAGCGGCCTTTTTAAAGATCCTTTAAATAGATTTTCTATTAATTTTCCGGCAGGATGGCTGGGTCATTCAGAAGAAAAAGGAGGGCCTGTAGAGTTTATTGCCTGCAAAAACAGTCATTTTGGTTCATGTTCGATAAAAATTCTGAAGGAAGAGGATTATACGCTGGAAAAGCTCAGAAAACGTGTAATTAGCGAGGGAGTTGATCCTAAAAAAGTGACTGTTCTTTCAGAGACAGATGTGACACTGGACGGATATCCTGTAAAATGTCTTCGTCTTACACAGGAAGGTATGGTAGCAGATATATATTATTTTATTAAGGGTAAGAAACCATATGTCATTCAGCTGGGTACTGACAGCAAGGGATATGATATATTTAAAAAAGAGTTTAAATCTATAATAGATACTTTTAAATTTAACAGGGATTGACAGGACTACCAATCCTGATAATCCCTTTAATCCTGTTTTTAATCCTGTTAATCCCTGTCAAAAGTCGAAAGAATATTTCTTAAAATTTTTCTCTAAAAGTAATAGAAATTTTCCTTCTTTTTCTCTATCGACAGGAGGAGCTTCCTTTTTCTCCGTTACAGTTTCAGAGGATATATCTTTATCTTCTACTATAAAAGAGGCATATTTATTATAGGTTTTAAACAGTTTATTTATTAATAAATCATCCTGCATAATTAATTATCCCTCATGTTTCAGATCAGCGGACCGCTATAATAAGACAGATGAAATATTCTGGACTTCTTCTCTATATCCTTGTTATATAAAAAAACTCTTGAAATTTATTTTTTTTTATGATATAATCGTTCAGTTTATAGAAAAATCACAAATGTTGGAAGGTGAATTAGATGCCAAATACTAAGTCTGCTATAAAGAGAAATCGCGTTGAAAAAAGAAAAAGAATCAGAAATAAAATGATAATTTCTTCTATGAAAACTGTATGCAAAAATGCTCTTGATACTCTGGAAGGTAAAAACAAGGAAGAATCTCTCAAAGCAATCAGAGTTGCCGAAGGTGAAATGGACAGAGCAGTATGCAAAGGTAAGATACACAGAAATAAAGCAGCCAGAAAAAAATCAAGACTTATGAAGAAGTTAAATTCTATAGAATAGAATAAAAAATAAAATAACCAGGCAAATTCTGGAGTGTGTTATAAATTTTGTATAAACCTCTATGAAAAATTTATTTCATGGTATGTTTACACAACAGATCCTGCACTTTTATATGTTGCCTGGTTTTATTTTTTAGATGCTGTTTTTAGAGATTTCACAGGCCAGTTTTACATTTTCTTCCAGCAGTAGAAGATTGGCCCTCTGACTTTTCCCTGATGTATTCAGATTTAATTCCTGTAGCAGGAAAGGTGTTAATTTATTTCCTGTAATTTTGTTATCTGTGGCTTTGTTAAGAGCTTTTCTGTAGGCCTCTTTAAATTCCTGTTCTGAAAGGCAATATTCATCTTTTAACGGATTGACTACAAGTATGCCTCCCTTTATGGACAGTTCCTCTCTTGCCTTCATTATTTTCACTATGTCATTTACCGTAAGAGCATTTACAGATACGGGATATTTACTTCTGCCCAGAAAAAAATGAGGGCAGAAATCAGTTTTATATCCTATTACGGGAACACTGTATGTTTCAAGATATTCAAGGGTGAGTTTTAAATCTATAATCGATTTCGGCCCTGCCGATACTACCACAGTATCGGTTTGAGACAGTTCCAGAAGATCTGCCGACACATCAAGGGAATGTTCTCCTCCTGTATGGACTCCCCCTATTCCGCCTGTGGCAAATACTTTAATACCTGCTTTTGCTGCAATAAAACTTGTAGCCGCAACAGTTGTGCCTCCCGAACCTTCGCCTGCTATGACCAGAGGTATGTCTCTTTTACTTATTTTGAACAGCCCCTGTTCAGTGGCAAGTTTTTCTATATCACGTCTGGCCAGTCCTACTTTTATCCTTCCATTTATAACAGCTATTGTAGCAGGAGTAACACCCAGGCTTTCTGCAAGATCTTCAAGCATTTCTGCCAGTTCCAGATTTACAGGGAATGGCAGACCCTGGGCAATTACACTGGATTCCAGCGCAAGCACCGGTCTTTTATTATCCAGAGCATCTCTGACTTTATCTGAGTATACTATATGAGAAGACATAACGTTCCCTCCTTTTAAACAAGTGTTTTCCTCAAAAGCATTCTGCTCTCAAGTTCTCTGTATATAGCTTCAAGCCTGGCAGGAGTTAAATCAGGGCTTACTGCTTCCCTTGATGAAAGTGTAATAGTGGCAGTCGCAACACCTGAAGCAATTGCAGAAGCTTCTGATTGTCCTTTCATAAGCCCGTATATGAGTCCTCCTACAAGAGCGTCTCCCGCACCTATTGCATCTACTACCAGTGTTGCTACCGACGGTATAAATCCTTTCTGGTTGGCTGTCGCAAGATATACTCCTTCGGGGCCCAGGGTTATTACAACCATTTTTACTCCTTTATTGAGTAAAATTTCTCCTGCATGCCTTACTCCTTCCATGTCATCAATAGATATATCTACAAGCATTTCCGCTTCATCTTTGTTAGGAGTTATAATATCTATTTTATCAAGTAAATCCTTTACATACTCGCTTTTACTTACAGATACCGGTTCAACACAGAGAGGGATTGCATATTTCTGGCACATGTCTATTACTGCTTCAATAGTTTTTCTCGGTGTACTTACATCTATTACAACAATGGCAGATTCCTGAAATAAATGTTCTTTTGATTTTATGTATTCAGGAGTTATGAGATCCAGTATGACCATATCTGAAATAGCTGTTTCCAGATCACTTTTTTTATTTAGCACTGCCATAAATATACTTGAACGATGTTCTCTGGAACATATAATTTCTGACATGTTGACACCGCTTTCTTCTGTACGTTTTCTTATGAGAGTGCCATATTCATCTTCTCCTATAGCCGTCAGAAGAGTTGTATTTACCTTCAATCTACCCAGATTTTCTGCAATATTTCTTGCCACACCTCCGACACTCAGCTCTATTGTGCCGGGATTTGATGTGTGAGGTATGAGAACCCCTTTGGAACGGCCTTTTATATCCACATTTGAGCCGCCTATTATAAGTACTGTCTTTTTATCCTGTTTTATAAACATTTTTTATAGTCCCCTCTCTTTTTATTAATTTATATTGGAATCGTGACGCGTGACGCGTGACGCGTGACGCGAGGACAGATTTTCATTCCTGGTTGCGACTGAAGTCAGTCATGGTTGTTAGTTGTAAAAAGTAATGCATAAAATTATATTTACAGTGAAGGGTGAAGGGAAGTTTATAGTTTAAGGTTTATAGCTCAGGGGCAGTTAATTTTTAACGTTAAACTCTCAACTTATTATACACATCACGCATCACGCATCACATTTTATCAGGTCTGTAAAGACCTGCTTCATTTACTCCGAGCAAGCCTGCATCATAACTGCGTTTATCCACGGGAGAAAGTATTTTCACTATCCCTTCAGTCATAATCGGATAATGTCTTGATTTTTCGAGTTTATTTATAACTGGTTCGATACTGTTATCGTCTGTCATCCAGTTTATTTTATCAAACTGTTCAAGAGATAAAAGCCCGGAATAACCTCTCAGAGTTTTTTCCCCTTCAACATTGTAATAAAATTCGAAATAAGAAAGAACCAGTTCTCTGAGTGTTTTAAACACAGGTTCTCTGAATCGTATGCCGGAAAAATTGGATTTTGCGACAGCCCCCATGAGTCCGTTTCTTTTATATATGGCAATAACATGATCATCATCTCTGAAAGCAGTCATTTCCATAATAACAGGTGGATAGCCCAGTCTTCGAAGGGCAGATGCCGCAAAAAATGCTCCGTCAACACAGTGAGCTTTCCTGTCTCTCAGAACACTTCTGGGAGAACGGTAAAAATGATCGTCACTGTAAGAAGTACTGTCAATAAATTCCTGTATAAGATAAGGAGTTTTCAGTTTGTCAAGTATTTTTAATTCTTCATCTGTCCAGGGATTTTCGTATAAATATTTTTCTGGCACAGTATTTCTCCTTGTAGTAAGTGAATAGTGAATGGTGAGTAGTGAGTGATATAACCTATACTCACTACTCACTACTCACTACTCACTGATAAATTACCGATGTAAGATAGTCACTGGCATTTGATCTGAAATTATTTTCCATCAGATCCTTATAGTATCTTTTAATCTGTCCATGTTCTTCCTTCGGAAAATCACTGTAATGTATGGACATATCGATTATTTTGTCTATATTTCTGTCATAGAAATCTATCATTTTATCTTCCAGGCCTTTGAAGTTTTCTTCACAGTATTCCCGGAACTTATCAATCTGGAAATACTCCCTGTTCATTTCCGCACAGAATTCATATTTCTTTAACTGTGATACCTTCGGGTCATTCAGAACCTTCTGATATCGTTTCTGTTCCATATCAACCCTTAAATCCACTTCTGTTACGGCACAGAAGGTGCTCCATTTTACAAGGGCGCATATAAGCCACGGGAAGTGGGCATGGAGAGAAGTAAAGAAACTGTCAGGACATGCATTGGCATAATCTATGGGATGGATAACACCTTCTTTTATGAGACATTCAAAAGAATTATAGGTCCATCTGTGATAGGAATTTATAAGGAGCACATAATTTTTGAGTCTTTCAAAAAGATCTTTGTCTATCCTGATTTTTTCTTCGCTGTAATGCTGATGAATCGGTGCCTCCGGCTGATATTTCATAGGAAGTACCTGAGGGCCTATGGCCATACATCTTATGAATATATCAAAATTTTCTATAGCTTCCTGTATGTGAAATACCTTCCCGCCTGTTTCGTCATATTTCTCATATAATTCTTCAAGACTGTGTATTTTATAGACATCACTGCCTCCGCCTCCGAAGGCTTTCTTTAAATAGATGGGGAATTTGTTGTCAAAATATTTTTCCACTGCTTCTTTCAGATAATTTCCGCCTTCATAAAATGCTGCTCTTATTTCTCTTATTTTTCCGTCTATCTGTCTGGAACGTTTCATTTTGGCATTGAATTTTTCCCAGTCAACATAACTTCTGTCGGGATCAAAACCGAATTTGGTGTTGGCAATAAGCTGTTCCTGTTCTGCCTGCCACCAGTACTGTCTGACCTGGTCGTCTGTATAAGGGTTGAATTGAGGTAAAAGTACTGTAACAGGATGACGATCATGGGGATGCATACCTTTTATAAGTACATCATAACAGTTCTGTTTATCAAGATTCGAATTGGTCTGGCTGTTATTGGCAAATTTTATTCCTGAATTCATAGCTGTATGGGCCATACATTTATAGTAGCCGTTCCAGTGAGAACATCTGTCTATTATAAAATCTGCTTCTTCTTTTATGTCTGTACCGCATAAATGAGGTTTCGCCGTAAGTTTTCCCAGTTCTACTTTGTATTCCTGTCCTTTATAGTGTATAACAGGGT
Source organism: Vulcanimicrobiota bacterium (assembly GCA_040217695.1). GTDB lineage: Bacteria > Vulcanimicrobiota > SpSt-956 > SpSt-956 > JAKJGF01 > CALARM01. The sequence goes on from JBEHWO010000103.1 coordinate 6,215, forward strand.
CTACATAGTTCATAAATGCAGTGAGAGTTTCCCACATGTCCCAGTCTATGAACATCATGGTTTTGATTTTTTTGGTAATCATTAATAACTTCCTTCCTTGTTAATCGTGACGCGTAACACGTGAGACGTGACGCGAGGGATGATTTTTGTGTTTGAAAATGTAATAATTCTAATTCTAGGTACTTTTTTATATACCTTCATTATAAATATAGTTTTTTATTATAGTTTATATGAGAATTGTGACGTGTGAAGAGTGAAGGGTGAATGAAGGATAGTTTCTCGTTCTTCTTTGTGACCACCCGGTCATGGTTGTCAGTTTCAACAATGTATAATTTAAAGGTATAGGAATTTTCATTTTTAATGTTGAAAAATAAGGCTTTAGATGAAAATTAAGTAGATGCAGTTTATCTAAATAATTTATTGACCTGAGCATAAGCAGGTAATAAAGATTTTCTTTCCGTCACGCGTTACGCGTTACGCGTCACGAGAACTTATATGTATTATTTATGCTCACCTCAGTAAGAAGGAATGAGCAGAGAATAGTGGGTAATGTCCTATTCTTTTCACTGTTCACTTTTCACTTTTCACTCTAAAAAATAAAGGAAAACTCCTAAACACAGAGAATAATTTTCGAATGTACAATAAAGAAAGGTAGCGATTTTTTAATGACAAAAAAGATACATATGGTAGGCATTGGCGGTATAGGTATGAGTGCCATTGCAAGGTGTTTATTAGACAGAGGATATGAAGTGAGCGGCTCTGATCTGAAAAGCAATGAACAGATAGAAAGACTTGTCAGACAGGGTGTTGTTTTCCACCGGGGACACATGGCATCAAATATTGACGGCACAATTGATAAACTCATACGTTCTGCTGCTATAAAAGATAATAATGAAGAAATAATAGAGGCAAAAAGACTTGCCATAGATATAAAGAAATATTCCGAAATGCTCGGAGAATTGATGAAAGGTAAAAAAGGTATTGCTGTAGCAGGATGTCACGGGAAAACCACTACAACATCACTTATTTCATATATATTATGTAAAGCCGGCCTTGATCCTACCTTTGTATGCGGAGGGGATATACCACAACTGGGAGGTAATTCTTCCCCCGGGAAGGGAGATTTCTTTGTTGCGGAAGCCTGTGAATTTGACAGGTCTTTTCTTAATCTTCATCCAGAGACTGTCATAATTACAAATATTGAAGAAGATCATCTTGACTATTATAAAGACATAGATGAAATAGTATCTGCTTTTAGAGAGTTTGCATCGTTAACAGGAGCAGCGGGATCTGTTATAGGATGTGTTGATAATGTTCATGCTGAAAAAATAGTTGAAGAATTTAAAGACAGAGGCATCGGTTACAGTGTAATGAAAGATGCCACATGGAGGGCAGGCAATATAAAATTTGAAAAAGGTATCAGCTATTTCAATGTTTTTCATAATGGTAAAGATGTCGGTACATTTACAATGATGATACCGGGTATATTTAATATAAGCAATGCCCTGGGTGCCATAGCTGCTTCATTCCTGGCAGGTCTTGACGTCAATACAATAAGAGAAGCACTCGGGGAATTCACCGGTGCGGCAAGACGTTTTCAGATAATGGGAGAAAAAAATGGAATAACAGTAGTTGATGATTATGCCCATCACCCTACAGAAGTAAGATCCCTTCTCAGAGCAGCAAGAGAAAAATATCCCGATAAAAAGATCTGGGCTATATTTCAACCACATCAGCACAGCAGAACAAGGATGATGTTACATGAATTTGCAGAATCCTTCAATGATGCCGATCTTGTAATAGTTCCGAATATATTTTATGCAAGAGACGATAAGTCTGAACTTGAAAAGATTACCTCCGGCCATCTGGCAGAAGAGATAAAGAAAAGGGGCAGAGAAGCTGTTTATCTTCCTGAATTTGAAGATGTTCTGTATTATCTTCATAAGAATGGCGGGTCTGATACGGTGGCTCTGACTATCGGAGCAGGCAATGTGAATGAAATAGCCAGAAGATTCCTTAGGAATGAAAATTAAATAATGTCTCAAATATATTAAATCGTGACGCGTAACGCGTAACGTGTGACGCGAGGAAAGAGATTATTAAACTTCTCAAAAAGGAGATTTTCGTGAATTTTCCTAAATTTTCTATTATTTTATTTCTTCTGATTTTTTCTTTTTCCATAGCCAGTGCAGATAATGTATCTTCATTTGAATTTTTTTCGCCTTCCCTTGACCGTAACTGGGCTTATAGTGTTTATCTGCCGGAAGGTTATAACGATTCGGATTTAAGATATGCTGTTGTTTATCTTCTTCATGGTAACGGAGGTAATGAACGGGACTGGCTTGTTAACGGAAAGATAGAATATACGCTGGACAAACTGATTGCTTCCGGTGAAATACCTCCTGTTATAGCGGTTACGCCTGATGTCGGTACAGGCTGGTATGTTGACAGAAAGGAAAAATTTGAATCTGCCTTTATAAAAGATTTCATTCCCGAAATTGACGGCAGATTTCGTACTGTTCCCCATCGTTCCGGAAGATTTCTTGCAGGGTTTTCCATGGGCGGCTATGGTGTCCTCAGATTTGCTTTTATCTATCCCGAATTATTCTCTGCTGCAGGTCTCATTAACCCTGCCATTTATGCTCCTGAACCCCCTGAGAGTTCTTCTGCAAGAAAAGTGGGAGTCTTTGGTGAGCCCTATGACGGTAATATATGGAAATCATTGAATTACCCTGCCTTTATTGAAGAATTCCTTGAAAAAAATATAAAAGTTCCTCTTTATATCGTATCGGGTGATGATGATTATTTTAATATAGAGTTACATGCCGCTCTTCTTTACGAAGAACTCAGAAAATCAGGCCAGCCTGCAGAACTGCGTATATATAACGGAGGCCATACGTGGGAATTTGCTTCGGAACAAATCGGGGAAGTATTGAAATATGTTTTATCATGTTCATCAGAGAATAGCAATTCGCTAAATTTTTTGCTTTTCTTCCCTTCTCATATCTTCATCCCACTTCTTTTTCTCTTCATCCAGCCACTGTTTCATTTCTTCCCAGGACATATTGCTCATTTTCTTGCTCAGCTCTCTTTTTATCTTCCTTAAGTCCTTCATAACTTTAGATTCTTTCATAACGTATCACCTCCGCCCGGGTAAATATAAGAATTGGCCTGTAACCATTTCGAATATTAACCATATTAATTTTATCTTTATTGGCCCTGCCTGCAAGGTGCCTGCAATTCCAGGTAACCAGTATATCAAGTTTGTATGTACTGGTCACTGCAGCATGCATTGCATCTGCATGAGAATTTTAGGAAGTGCAAAAGCTTTAAGGTATCTATCTGCAAGTTTGTATTCTTTAGAGCTTGCTTCTAATTCATATGGTTTATAATTTTTTATTAAATTTTGTAATAAAATTTTTTCATCTTTTCCTGCTCTATCAATTTCTGTAATAACAAATCTGGAAATATAAATTCTATAGCTCTGTTTACTAATCAGTTCAAAGAGAGTTCTCGTATTTACCATATTTTCAGGGACATCATTTGCATAATAATGACTCCATACAGATGTTTCCAGATATAACTTCAATTTTTTTATAGCAGATATCTCCTCTTCTTATATTATATCATGTAATTAAAGGTTTCATAAGCTGGTAATCCATTATAAAATATATTATTCAGATGAAGGAACGTTAAATAATATTCAATTAATGAAATATACGGGTGACTTTTCGGGTAAGCACTAAATGTAAAAGGATTTCTGTCATAACTTATAGAATTTTAGAGAAAAATAACCAGGAAAATAAGGGAGGCAATATGGCAAAAAGAAAAAAGTTCTCTAAAGATTTAGACTCCGTAAAAGAATCCGTAGAATATCATCTTAAATATACCATGGGAAAAGAACTTTCGGAGATTTCGGGAAGGGATATTTTCATGGCCTTTTCTCATGCTGTTCGTGACAGGATACTCGACACAATGCTGGAAACAGAAGAAAGATATTTTAAAGAAGGCTCAAAAAGACTTTACTATCTGTCCATTGAATTTCTCCTGGGAAGACTCCTGGAAAACAATGTATATAATACGGGCCTTTATGATATTTTTGCAAAGATATCAAAAGATATGGGCATAAATTTTGAAGATCTGGAAGAAAAAGAAAACGACCCGGCACTGGGAAACGGCGGACTCGGCAGACTTGCTGCATGTTTTCTCGATTCCCTTGCAACACTGGATATGGCCGGTTACGGATATGGTATAAATTATCAGTTCGGCCTTTTCAAACAGAGAATAAGCAATGGCTATCAGGTTGAAGTATCTGACCAGTGGCTCTGGGAAGAATCGCCATGGCTTATAAAAAGGCCGGAAGAAGCCTGTGTCATACCTGTTTACGGCAGGCTCGTTCATGATACGGATATAGCCGGGAATTATAATCCTCTCTGGCTTGACTGGAAGGATATTATAGGAGTTCCCTATGATATTCCTGTTACGGGATACGGAGGAAAAACAGTAAACTATTTGAGACTGTTCTCCGCAAGAGCTTCAGAGGAATTTGACATGGAGATATTCAATGAAGGCGACTATTTTAAAGCAGTAGAGAGAAAAATGCTTATAGAAACAGTGACAAAAGTCCTGTATCCGTCCGATTCCTTTGAAGAGGGGAGAGAACTGAGATTTATACAGGAATATTTCCTTGTGGCATGTGCCATAAGAGATATAATGAGGAAATTTAAAAAAGAACATAATGATTTGAATAAATTTCATGAAAAGATTGCCATTCAGATGAATGATACCCATCCGTCCCTTACAGTGGCGGAATTAATGAGAATGCTTGTAGATGAAAATAATCTTCCCTGGGAAAAAGCATGGCGTATTACGGTAGAAACACTTGGCTATACAAATCACACATTGCTCCCCGAAGCCCTGGAGAGATGGCCTGTACCCCTCTTTGAAAAAGTTCTGCCGAGACATCTTCAGATTATATATGAAATCAATCATCGTTTCTTACAGGAAGCAATTAAACTCCGGTCTGACAGCGGGGATATTATAAGTAAAATATCCGTTATTGAAGAAAGCAATCCCAAACAGGTCAGAATGGCAAATCTTGCCATAATAGGAAGTCATTCCGTTAACGGTGTTTCGGCACTTCATTCAGAACTCATAAAGACGTCATTGGTACCGGAATTTTATCATTTGTTCCCTGAAAGATTTAACAATAAGACCAATGGTATAACACAGAGAAGATGGCTCAATCAGGCCAATCCGCTCCTTTCCGGATTGTTGAATAAAACAATAGGAGACAGATGGATAACGGATCTGAGCCGTCTTAAAGAACTGGAGAAATATGGAGAAGATAAAAATTTTCAGGAAGAATTTATCAAGGTGAAAAAAGCCAATAAAGAAAGACTTGCAAAAATCATTAAGGAAAATACGGATTTTATCGTAGACCCTTCATCTCTGTTCGATATTCAGGCGAAACGTATGCATGAATATAAAAGACAGTTACTGAATGTAATGCATATAGTTCACGATTATTTAAGGCTCATAGAAGACGGAGTGGAACCGGCTGTTCCCAGAACCTATATATTTGCAGGAAAAGCAGCTCCGGGATACCGGGCGGCAAAACAGATAATAAAACTTATAAACAATATGGGCTCTGTTATTAATACGGATAAAAGAGTAAAGGATCTTATAAAGGTTATTTTTATTCCTGACTACAGGGTGAGCCTTGCCGAAAAGATTATCCCGGCCGCAGATTTGAGCGAACAGATATCTACTGCAGGTATGGAAGCATCAGGGACAGGTAATATGAAATTTGCCCTTAACGGAGCTCTCACCATAGGTACACTCGATGGTGCAAATATTGAAATAATGGAAGAAGTAGGTTCGGATAATATTTATATATTCGGCCTTAAAGCAGAAGAAATAAATTATATGAAAGAAAATGGAACATATAACCCGCGGGATTATTACGGAAATCCTTATATAAAAAGGGTTATGGATGCTTTTGCCGGTAATGTCTTTTGTCCTGACGAACCTTCCCTCTTTACATGGATTTATGAGAATATACTTCATCAGGGAGACAGGTATTTCCATCTTGCAGATCTGTCTTCTTATATAGAAGCCCATAAGATGGCTGATAGAGATTATATGAACAGTTCTTTATGGGCAGGTAAAGCCATATTAAATGTGGCAAGAACGGGAAAATTCTCAAGTGACAGGACAATCCTGGAATATGCAAAGGATATATGGAAACTTTAAGGTTTTATATGAGAATCGTAACGCGTAACGCGTAACGCGTTATGGGAGGAACCAATTTTCATACTTCGTTGTGACCGAATCGGTCATGGTTGTTAGTAGTTAGCAGTGAGTCGTGAGTCGTGAAGAGTGAAATTTACGCGTCACGCGTTACGCGTTACGCGTCACGATTATAGTGAATAGTGAAATACATTCTCATTCTTCTTTCAGGATTGTTATAATAAAGGTAATTTACAGAATTCTATAAATTCTTAATGGAGTCTTTTATGATAATATCAAGAAGAATCTATGTGTGCCTTATTATTATATTAAATTTTATAACCGGATGTTGCTGTTACGACATATATAAATCTGTAAAATATCCGGAATGGAAAACCATACTGGAAAGAGATGATATATTTTCAGGCATTTCTTTTTCAGATCCTCAGAATGGATGGGCTGTCGGAAGTGATGGTCTTATTGTTCACACCTCTGACGGAGGTCTTACATGGGAAAAGCAAAAAAGTCCTTCAGACGTATCCCTTCTTAAAGTAGATTTCCACGATAACCTGAACGGCTGGGCCGTCGGAGAAGGAGGAACTATCCTCCATACCTCTGACGGAGGTAAAACATGGGAAATTCAGCAATCCGGTGAGAAGAATAAACTTTTACGGGTCCAGTTCACTGATATAAAGAACGGATGGATATGCGGTGCCTTCGGATCAGTTCTTCATACATCTGACGGCGGTAAAAACTGGGAAAAACAAAAAATCGGAACAAATGTCAGGCTTTTCGGCCTTTATTTTTTAAATGATAAAGAAGGGTGGGTTACAGGGAAAAAGGGTACAATATTTCATACTAAAGACGGAGGCGTGACATGGGAAAAACAGAAAAGCGGTATAACATATCCCCTTGCATGTATATATTTTACAGATAATAAAAACGGCTGGGCAGCAGGTGCCGGAGGTATTGTTATCCATACAACAGACGGAGGCTCTACATGGGAAAGGGTAACAGGTGAATTTAAAGGAGAACTCCATGATATTTCTTTTTCAGATAGAGACCATGGATTGATTGTGAGTAAATCCAGTATGGTATTTTATACGGATAACGGAGGCTCTACATGGGCTAGACATGAACTCCATCCTCTCATGTTTTCTCCTCTCTACGGTGCTTCTTTTATTGACAAAGATACCGGATTTGTTGCAGGATATAAAATTCTTTTTACTTCTGACGGAGGGCAAAACTGGAAGGTAAGCCTTGATAACGGTACTATGGTGGCAGATATTTATTTTGTAGATAAAAATAACGGCTGGGCAGCAGGACAGAAGGGAAAGATTTTATATCTGAAAGATGGCGGAGAAACCTGGGTGAGTCAGACCAGTAACACAGAAGACGATCTTCAGGCAATTTATTTTACCGATCTGAAAAACGGATGGGCTGTGTCATGGGAAGGAACGGTTATACACACTTCTGACTGCGGAAATAACTGGTCTGTTCAGTTAAAAGACGACAGAAATCGCCTGTCAGATATTCATTTTATTAACTCTCTGGAAGGGAGAGTTACGGGAAGAGTTGAGAAAGAACATAAAGGTATTATTCTTCACACAGGTGATGGTGGAATTACGTGGAGGGAAGAATATAAAACAGATGCACAGATTAGCAGTATCTCCTTTGTTGACGATAAAACTGGCTGGGCTGTTGGAGATGGAGGTTTTATTATCCATACATCAAACGGAGGTTCTACCTGGGAGCAGCAGATAGCAGATCCGAATGACAGATATAAAGGAAGAACTTATAATCTGAGGAGTGTTCATTTTGTAGACGAATTAAACGGATGGGCCGTCGGCTCAAGCGGAATGATAATCCATACTTCTGACGGAGGTAAAAACTGGGCCAGACAGAAGAGCATAAAAATGTTCTCTGACAGCCGTATTGATTTCTATAAGATTTTTTTTGTTGATAAAGACAGGGGATGGATTTGCGGTAACAAAGCCATTCTTTCCACAACAGACGGAGGAAATAACTGGAATATAACAAATGAATCTCATCTCTTCCGCAGTATTTATTTTACCGATAAAGATAATGGCTGGACAGCGGGAGAATACGGAATAATATTAAAATATATAAAAAAAGAGGGGGAAACAGAATGAAAAGAGCAAACTGGGAATATCATATTTTCATTATAATAACAGGTGTTTTATATATAACAGGCGCTCTTTATATGATTGGTCTCAGCTTATTTGCCCTTTCTATGGCCGGAGCGGAAGGCTCAATGGATATTAACGAGGGTATATATGAACTTCCGGCCATATTTAAATATTACCTTCTGTTTAAAATTAACTACTGGTGGGTTCTGTGTATTTTGATTATTATAGAATCCCTTCTTATTATAGCAGTATCTATTCAGCTTATAAGGCTTCGCCACCAGGGAAGATTCTTTATGGTGGTCTTTAATTTTTTTTATATATTGAGATCCCTGTGGAATATTCTTCTGTCAGTATTTGCCTGGAAAATAACCATGCAGGATATACCTGTCGAAGGCCTTGATCCGGTGAGAGCTTTTTTGCTGACCAATTACGGAGGGCTTATATCTTCTGTCATATGCACCGGGCCGTGGATACTTCTTTATATTGCTGTAATAATTCTGCTCAGTAAAAAACAGGTAAGGCAGCTTTTCAGATAGAATAATCGGAGTTATTGCCAGGTTATCTGCAAAAAAATATTTACAGCCCATGTTGAAACTTTGCTTCTAACAGACATGACCGGAGCGGTCACAACCAAATATGAAAATCAACATCCAGTGAAGTTGCAAACTTCATCATTTTCATATAAATAGTTATCCTTTCAGTAATAATTCTATAAACTACGGAATAATGTTTTTTTTAACCGCCTTATATTATATATCGGCATATTTACGTACATGTACTTAAATAATAAAACAGGAGTTACGCATTTTTGAAATAAAAACATCAATAAACCTTTGTCATTCCCGCGTACGCGGGAATCCACTGTAATTTCACGAAAAAGCTTATGGATCCCCGCTTTCGCGGGGATGACAGCCAATTAATGCGTAACTCCTGATAAAAAGCATATCAGGAGGTACATCTGTTATGAATATAAGGATAATATCAAAAGTTTTATTATTAATGGCTTTTTTCTTTATAATCACAGGGACGGTCAGAGCTTCTGATGAAATTTTTCATGCAATTGCCACGGGAGATATTGTGAAAATCCGGGAATTGCTGGATAAAGATCCGAATATGTTAAACACTGTAAAATCTTCTCTTACTCCTCTTCTATGTGCAGTCCGTCTGGAGAGAAAGGATATAGTGGAATTACTTATATCCAGAGGAGCCGATATTCATACGGAGTACTCTAACGGCTATACGCCGCTGGAATATTCATTTAAATACGGTTATAACGAAATCTTTGATTTGCTTATTAAAAAAGAAGCAGAGGAATTCACTTTACACTATGCTGCTTATACAGGTAATTTGAAAGCAGTAATTTTATTCTTTTAACACTCATTCGTGTCCCCCCTTTTCTAAACAGTTCTTTACAATCTTATATTATCAGAAAATAATTGTTAATTCAAATATTTGATTGTTTTTTTATGTAGGAAGCTCACCGGAATTTATATTGCTTCTACCCGGTTATAAAAGTATAATGACATATATAAAAGGCTAACAATACAAAATTATCGGAGAATAAAATGAATGAAATCAATTAAGAGAGAGGAATTTAATTCGTCCATTAAAAATGGATCTGTTAAGGCACATATTAAATTTGATAATTTTGAGTCGGCAAGGGAAATATTCTTTACTTCACTGATTATTATAGGTTTTCTTTTGTTTTGTATCGGATTTATTCCGGAAAGCAAATTATTATTAATTTTTGGTTCTGTCATAAGCGTAATATCTTTATTTATCAGGCTGACTATCAGAGAAACACTCATTCTTGACTCGGAGAAAAAATGTGTCATGAAATATAAAAAAATTCTTTTTAAAGAAAAATTTTCGTTTTTATGCCCCTTCAGCCATATTAAACATGTGAAATTATCAGATGTTGAATATGAAACAGATGCCTATGATGACAGACAAAAATGGGCATCTCCCGCTTTTGACAGACTTATTAGAGTCAAATATACCCTTTTTTCCGTTCAACTGGTATTTCAGGATGATAAGATAAGAACATATAAAAAGCAGATCTCAGTAAGTAGAAGAGAGGAATATAATTCTAAAGAGCCTGTTACAATACTGAGAGATTATGCTCTTGAAATCGCCGGTCTGGTCGGCTGTAAGGTAATTTACAGTGAAAAAATACCTTTAAATGAAAGGTTGCAGCCTCCTGAGATTAAAGAGATAGAAACTGCTCAATAAAGATGAATATCACCTTATGCCGGCATAAATATGATTATTTTTTCTGCCAGATTATTTTTCCTGACTTATTGTATCTCAGGCAAAACACAGAAGTCAATTTTAAAATGAAAAAATAAACATAGATATAAAATATATTCCTTCAGGTGGAGGAGTTTTTCAGAAAAATCGAGAGATTAATGATTTTAATATAATAGCAAGTAAGTTGCTTTAATGTAGGAGGAAATGATAGAAACACGGCTTCCCGTGTTTCTATGGATAAAAGATAAGAATAATTAATTTTTTCTAAAAATTATCTTATTTGCTGTTTTCTTTAACCTCTTTTATGACCCATTTATCGCCTTCTTTTATCAGGGTCACTGTATCGTCAACGTTTTCTGTTGCTTTCTGATCTCCCATTTCAGTATCTGCAGTAAAAGTTATCTCTACTTTAGCAGAAGTATCGGTGCTTTCAATTACAGTAGTCTTTATATCCTTTAACGCACATTTCGCCTCTCCTGCTTTAACCAGGCATGTTGTAAAGCAACAGAGTGTTATATTATCAGCTTTGCTAATATCCTGGTCTTTTGCAGTTTCTATAAATTTACTGATTTTTTCTGCTTTTGCTTCAGGAAGGAGTGTTAACATAGTTTCTACATCGCCTGTTTCCATGGATGTATAAAATAATTCTGCTACCTGATCAGGACCATACTCTTCCTCGGCTGCTTCTTTAGCCATAGCATTACAGTAAAGTCCAAAGATAAAAAGTGCAGCTATAGCTATACATAAAACTTTCTTCATAAAAAATTACATCTCCTTTTGTTTTTTTTATATGCATAAGGATTATATAATTTTTCCTTTTATAACACAAGTTAAATTAAGAAAAATTTTTCTTTAGTTCTTTCGTATGCGTAAATTATGAACCGGTCTATGACCGCCACAACCGGCCAAGTAAATAGACTGTGGGAAGGTGCTTAGATTTTAATTATATCCCATAAAAATTCTCCGCCGGTATATTTTACAGAAGCTATAACATATTTTACGGAATTACCTTTTTTAAGTTCCACGGTAAAAGGGGCAAA
>JBEHWO010000104.1:0-17802 GCA_040217695.1 Vulcanimicrobiota bacterium
AATGCGTGATGCGCAATTAAGAGACTGTAAGAAAATAACCCTGGCAAATTGTTAGAACGGTTATCATCCTCGCGTCACGCGTAACGCGTGACGCGTCACGATATAGACGTAAATATGATTGGGTTATTTCTTGACAACCCCTAAACGCGTGACTCGTAACGATAATTTACTGAAGTGAGTAGTGAATAGTGAAAAGTGAAAAGCCAGAAAACCTTATCTAATCTGGTTTATAACATATAAAAATATTAATTGCTTATGCTCAGGTCAGTAAATAGGACTTACGCAAAAAGTACAGAGAATCCTGTCATTGCGAGCGAAGCGAAGCACTCCCATCATTACAACAGAAACCGTTGGGATTGCTTCGTCGCTTCGCTCCTCGCAATGACAAAATGCGTAAGTACTGTTTAAAGTTATGAAATACACTATAAAGATCTTGCTTGCAGGGCATTAAATTCTAAACGGATACTATTTTACCTTAATCGGTATAAGGTGTTATAAAACTTCTGCCAAAACATCAGTTTTTTTTCTTCCTGCTTAAAAAATAAATAAGTACAGGAAAAATAATCATAACTGCTGCTCCTATATAAAATTCCAGAGGTATTTCTTTCAGTGCTTTAATTCCCTTTCCCTGTTCCCGTGCACCGGCAGTACCCTGCATCTCCGGTGTAGGAGACATATCGGCACTGTTTGCATCGGAAGTAAGAGCATTTGCATCAGAACCTGCCGGGGTAATGGTGGTCTTACCGGAACTGTCAGGTTCATATGGTGCCACTTCACCTGTCTGGCCGGTATCCGTATCGGGAGAACTGTCCGGTTCAAAAGGTACAACTTCTTCTTCCTGGGCAGGAGTGGATTTTGGCTTTCCTGGAGCAGGTGTTTCCTGTTCATAAGGTTCAACTACTGACGGAGGTTCTGTCTTACGGACAGGTGGTGTATCCGTGGAAGGAGTTTCTCCGAATGGTACCAGAGCATCAGTATGTGATGTTCCGCCTGAAGGTGTAACAGGTTCTTCTCCGTATGGTTCGAGGCCTGACGGATTATCAGGCTTTTTCTCATCGCCGTATGGTGCAAGCTCAGATGAAGTACCTGATTTTTTTGTTGGTTTTGCCGTAGGTACAGATTTCATTGTAGGAAAAGGCTTTATTGTAGGGAAAGGTTTCATTGTAGGCATCTGAGGCATGTCACTTCTGTCAGGTATTGTAGGTACAGAAGGCATTACAGGATTAACAGGAGGATCTGCAGAGACAGTGGGATTTTTTGCGCAGATTTCCGTTACATGAAATAAATATAAAACCACTATGACAATCAGTAACATTCTTTTCATATCATTCAGTCCTTTTTTCTCTTCTATAGGCATCCAGAGCGGCAGGAAATGGTGAAAGAACCCTTTCTATAACGCCCTGTATAAAGGCAATACACAGGCCGTAATTGGTTACAGGTATTCCCTCCTGTTTTGCCTTATGGATTCGGAATAACATTTCTCTCCTCGTGAGCATACATCCTCCGCAGTGAACAACAAGCCTGTATTCTTTAAGATTTTCCGGATAATCCCTTCCGCATGACGTATCAATCTGTATGTCTCCGCCTATATGTTGCCTTAACCATCTCGGAATTTTCACCCTTCCTATGTCATCTTCTATAGGATGATGGCTGCATGCTTCACCTATAAGGATTTTGTCGCCATGTTTCAGTTTATCTATTGTAGAAACACTTCTTGCTGCTTCTATAATATCACCTTTATATCGTGCAAAAAGCACTGAGAAGGTGGTACATTTTATATGTTTCGGAGTATCTGCCACCATTTTAAGAACTACCTGTGAATCACATACAGAAATATCAGGAGGATTTTTAAGATTGTTCAATATATGAGCATATTCTCTCTCTTTAACTACAAGTGCGGCACCATCATTATCCAGAGCATCCCTTATAGCCTGTACCTGTGGCAGAATAAGCCTTCCTTTCGGAGCCTGCAGATCTATAGGAACAATAAGCACTGCAATACCTCCCGGTGTAATAAGATCACCTATAAGAGGAGGAGGATTGAAAAATTCTTCGGGACAGATATAAATTAAATGTTTTTTTAATTCATTTACATATTTATCCCTTTTTTCCGTATCTATACTCGAACAGAGCAGAATTCTGTCACTTTTCTTTTTTAAATCCTCCATAAACAAAGGTTCTTTCAGATCGATTTTATTTACTACAACTATGAAAGGAGTTTTCCTTTTCTGTGCTTCCTCTAAAATCTTTTCTTCATACTCTCCCCACAGATCGGGCTCCGTTATGATTATAATCACATCTGAACGATCAAAAATTTTGCCTGTTTTTTTAATTCTCAGTTCGGCAAGAGTCGATGTATCGTCAAGACCTGCCGTATCGAGGAATACAACAGGGCCTATCGGCAGAAGTTCCATTGATTTCTCCACCACATCTGTTGTTGTTCCGGGTACAGGTGATGTTATTGCCACATCCTGGGAGGCAACCATATTGAGAAAACTTGATTTTCCCACATTGGTTCTTCCGAAAAGACCTATCTGCAATCTCAGCGCTTTCGGTGTTTTTTGCATAAAATATCACTCCTGTTTAATGAAAATCCTGTCTCCCGTTACGCATTAAGCGTTACGATTTTCATATAAATCTTCCTTTCTGAATCCCAGACTCATAAGTTTATACGGCGATAAAACATGTTCAACCATTTCTTTTCCCAGTTTATTACTTAAAAATTCCCTTAAATTTTTATGTTCCGATGCAAAAAATTCTTTAATGATTTCAGTACACACTTCATATCCTATATAGGGAATAAATGCTGTTACTATTATGGGACTCCTGTCAACATATTCCCTGCACAGATCTTTATTTGCTTTTATGTTTTCCACATAGCCTGTTAACATATTATTTGTATTTATGAGTAAATCTATGGATTCTAACATGGCAAAAGACAGAAGTGGCATAAATTCATTTATCTGAAAGGTACTTCTTGAAGTTGTTTCACATATAATAAAATCATTTGCCATAACTTTTATTCCTGCCTGAATTGCCGCTTCTGCAATGACAGGGTTGACTTTTCCCGGCATAACGGAAGAACCTGCCTGCACGGGAGGAAGGCTTATCTCTCCCATAAGATTTAACATACGGAGATCATTGGATATTTTTATAATATTACTGGCATGGCTTTTCATAATGCCTGAAGTTTCTACAAAAGGATCACTGTTGGCAGTCTGATCCATAACATTTTCTCCTCTTGCCAGACCAAGTCCTGTAATATCTCTTAATTTTTCTATGACCAGAAATATATAACTCCTTGGAGCGCACAGTCCTGTACCGACTGCAGTTCCCCCCAGATTTACAGTTCTCAATCTTTCTTCACATTTAAAGGTTCTCCATCTGTCTCTTGCAATTGCTTCTGCAAAACAGGAAAATTCTGCTCCCAGTGTAACAGGAACTCCTTCCTGAAGCTCTGTGCGGCCTATCTTGACTATTTCTGCAAATTCCTTTTCTTTTTTCTGAAATGCTCCCTGCAGATCTGCAATTTTCTGACTTAAATCTCTGAGTCCGAATATTGAAGCTATTTTTACTGCAGTCGGATAGGTATCATTTGTAGACTGATGAAGATTTACCGTTTCAAGGGGATGGATAAAAGAATAGTCTCCTTTCTGTCTCCCTGAAAGCTCTATCGCCCTGTTTGCGATTACTTCATTTATATTCATATTGGTGGACGTTCCTGCACCGCCCTGCAGAGCATCAACAGGGAAGCTGTCTGAAAGACTGCCTTCCATGATTTCATCACAGGCAAATTCTATTACTTCGGCTTTCTCCCGCTCTATATAACCCAGTTCAAAATTTGCAAGACAGCAGGCTTTTTTTACCATGGCAAGTGCTTTGATAAGAGAACTGTTGACTCTGTATCCTGTGAGGTTGAAGTTTTCTCTTCCTCTTTCCGTATGTATGCCCCAGTGGGCATGGTCAGGGATGTCTTTTTCTCCCAGCAGATCATATTCTTTACGATAATTCATCTTATACTCCTCTGAATTTTATATGAGAATCGTCACGGGTCACGAGAGAAGATATGTATTATTTATGCTCACCACAGTAAATATATATTTAACATCTCTTCAATCTTCATTTCAGTAAATATAATATTTTACATTTAAGAAAATGTCAAATATTTATAGTTATAGTGTATTTCATAAGTGAGATTACATAGTGAATACTGAGTAATATCCTGTTATTTTCACTTTTCACTTTTCACCTTTCACTCCTCACTCAGGCAATCCAATCGACTATTGGCAAGTTTTACTTTATATGATATTATAAATAAAATATCTTTTACAGAGAGGAATTTAAATGGCACTTTGCCAGAAAATATGGGTAATGACTGTAATATTATGCCTCAAGAAGAACCGCCTGATGAGTATCCGCCCAATTCATATATAACTCCCTCTCACAGGAATGAGGGGTTATGAGCATTTTAACAGCAGGAATCATTTTAATTTTTATCCTTGTAAGTGCTTTTTATGTAGGAGCAGAATTTTCCGTTGTAAGTTCCAGGCGGAGTCGTATAAAACAGATGGCAGAAGAAGGAAACTTCATGGCAATCCGTCTGTTATCTGTAATGCAGGATTCTAAAAAATTAAACCGCTATATAGCATGCTGTCAGATAGGTATTACTATTTCCAGTCTTCTTCTCGGTTCTTACGGAGAAGCTACACTGGCAAGGCAACTCGGTCCTGTATTTCAGAAACTGGGCAACCTTCAGGAAGTAGCTGCCCATTCTACGGCAGCAGTTGTAATACTTATATTGCTGACAGGAATATTACTGGTTTTCGGAGAACTTATTCCCAAATACCTTTCTTTGCAATATCCCACTCAAACTGCTCTTATAACAATATTACCTATGTCCTGGTCAATCTCTCTATTTTCCTGGTTTATACCTGTAATCAGCGGCAGTGGTTCCATAGTACTTAAACTTATTGGTAAAGACGAAGCCGCACACAGACATATTCATTCTCCTGAAGAAATAGATCTACTTATTGCAGAAAGCAGAGACGGGGGACTGCTTGAGCCGGACGAACACAAGAGATTACATCAGGCTCTTCAGCTAAGTATAAGGCCTGCCCATCAATTAATGGTTCCCCGGCTTCATATCAATGCCATTGATGTGGAAACATCTCTCGATGAAATACTTGAAAAAGTAGCTCAATGTCCATATACAAGACTTCCTGTTTACAGAGGTACAATTGACAATATAATCGGTATGATTAATATAAAAGATCTGGTAATGCATTATTTAAAGCATGGCCACATCAAGTCCATCGACAGGTTAATGAGGCCTGCCCTGTTCATACCGGATACTGTAAAAGCTGACAGACTTCTGTCCATGTTGAAAGAAAAAAAGTGCCATCAGGCTATGATAGTAGATGAATTCGGCGGTGTTGCAGGTTTGATAACCCTTGAAGATGTGCTGGCAGAACTGGTGGGAGAAGTAGGGGATGAATTTAAAACCCAGCATGTCAAAGCCGAACGACTACCTGACGGAAGGGTACGGCTGCCCGGTATTATGCGTCTTGATGAAGCTGAACAGTGGACAGGTATTCGATGGGAAGGCAATGTTGATACCATAGGAGGATATGTAACTGAAATACTGGGCCATCTTCCTATGGCAGGGGAACATCTTAATATTGACGGTATAGAACTGGAAATAGAAGAAATAAGCCATCGTGCTATAGGTTCCATCCTTGTAAAACCTGTTTCACAGGAGGAACCGAATGGATAGTCTGTTTGTTATATTCGTAATTGCTATACTCATAGGTCTGAACGGTTTGTTCGTAGCCGCAGAATTTGCCATTGTAGGAACGACCAGGGCCTTTATTGAAAGACAGTATTTACAGGGTAACAGACTGGCAGGACTTGTAAGAAAAATTATTCATAATCCCAGGTATTTAGATAACTATACTACTACGGGGCAACTGGGAATAACTCTGGCCAGCCTCGGCCTCGGAATGTACGGAGAACAAAAACTGGCTTTATGGGCCAAAAGCTTCCTGTTATACCTGGGACTGCCGGCATGGGTTAATATTTATGTCATAGCAAAGATAATGGCGGTTACGTGTCTTACTTATTTACATGTAGTTTTAGGTGAAATGGTGCCAAAGGTACTGGGTATGCTTATGGCAGAAAGAATATCCCTCTGGATTACGCCCTTCATACTATGTGTTCAATGTATACTTTATCCTATGGTAGTAAGTTTCAATGCCATAGGAACAGGAATCCTGAAAATTATCGGTATTAAAAGACAGATTTCGGAAAGTGAACATTATTATACACCGGAAGAACTGGAATATATTGTTAAAGAAAGCCATGAAGGTGGGCTTCTCAAACCGGAATCCGCCCGGGTCATAAGGGATCTCTTCGAATTCGGCGATTTAAGTGCCGGTGAAGTCATGGTACCCCGCGTCAGAATGACAGGCATTCCTCTGGATGTAGATTTTGCCGGACTTAATAGAATTGTCCACGACTCTCCTCACACAAGATATCCCGTATATGACGGAGACCTGGACCATATTGCAGGCATAATTCATATAAAAGACATACTCAGAAGATTGCTCAAAAAGGAAAACATAGACAGAAAAGATCTGAGAGAAGTGCCATATGTACCTGAAACAGCCGAATTAAATGATGTTCTTCTGGTAATGGGTAAATTACGGTCTCAGATGGTAGTGGTAATGGATGAGCATGGAGGCACGGCAGGAGTGATAACAATAGAGGACCTTTATGAAGAAGTGGTAGGAGAAATAGAAGAAGGTACAGGCAAAAAACCTGACATATATGAAGACGGGAAAGGTATCATTCACGTAGAAGGTACTGTAAGGCTTGAAAAGCTCGGAGAATACCTGAATATAGTGCTTGACCATGAAGAGGTAGATACTGTAAGCGGCTTAATCCTTGATCTTCTTGGTCGCCCCCCGGTAATTGGAGATAAACTGCTGTACAGAGATCTTATTTTTGAAGTAACAGATGTGGAAGGACAGGGTGTGAGAGAATGTACTGTTATGAAAAATATAGATAAAGAAAATACTGACAGTCGTGACGCGTAACGCGTAAAAATTTTCATATAAATCCCTGTCATTTTTTCACATATTTCAATACTTCTTTTATTTCATCGCCGGTAAAATCGAAGTGCTCCAACCTGCCGGTAAGCAGTTCTTCTGAAGTATCTCTACCTGCCAGTTTTATTAAATTCTGTAATTTTTCTTCCGATATTTTTCCTTTCATTTTATCCAGTGTATCCTGAGTAACCATTATATATATTTCATGGTCCAGCTTATATATAAGAGTATTACGAAGAGATTCAAATTCAGGAGAGATTGTTCCTATAAGGTTAAAATATATTCTGGCATTCAATTTATCACCGAGCAACCTGTAGGAATGGCCTATTATGCGCAGAGAATTTACACAATCCATGTCTGTATCAGGATTTTCTTTATCAGGGTAATTTGTAATATTATAGAGAGCTTTTCTGGCATAAGTTACAGCCATAGAATAATTTTTAATTTTGTAGAAATAAATAAATGCCAGTCCCTGATAAAGATCATAACTTGTGGGGTTATTTCTTATACCTTCTTCAAGAAAAGCTATTCCTTCATCAGGTTGATTGAGAGTAATAGCAAGGAAATAACCGCCAAAATCATAGGCTTTAATGAAATGATTATCCAGCCAGGTAATCAATCTTAATATAGGTAATATCTGCTCCCCTTCACTCTTAAAAAGATTCCCGCTTGGTTTTACATCTTTTCTGGGTCCGTAAAATGTTGCATGAGATGTTTCCGTATGATACGTAAGAATCCTTCCCCATAACACAGCAGCCATAGTTTTCCTTGTTTCTCCGAATATAACTGTGGCCATATTAACAGAGTGACTGTAAACACTTTCTGTCCCGGGATTCATTACGCCTATATATTTATTATCAAGATAAAATCTGAAACTTATAAGAAGGGAGAAAAGAATGATAGCAATAACGATTCTGCTGTAAGTAGACATTATTTACCAACCTTCTTCATAAATTTGTTAACTGCCGGTCTCAATGCTATTGCAAGGAGAAAAAGAAAGGATAAAGGGGCTATTCTCATTAACCACATATCCTTACGCAGTTTTTCAGGATGTCTCCATGGCTGTTCCAGAACGGCATCAAGGATAAACCTGTCATGATAACGGGATACACCGCAGGAGTCTCCTTCTTTGTGATTGTGCTCTTCATGGCCTTCCGCTTCATCAGAGTGTTTTTCACATTCCGAACATGTTTCTCCGTCACTGTGTTTATGTGTTTCCTCTGAATGTTTTTCACATTCCGAACATGTTTCTCCGTCACCGTGTTTATGTGTTTCCTCTGAATGCTTTTCACATTCCGAACATGTTTCTCCGTCACCGTGCTTATGGTCTTCCGTCACAGCAGCGAACAGATCCGAATTAAATGATATAAGGATTGAAAAGGAAAATAAGATAACTAAAATTATTTTTTTCATTACTATCACTTCCTTAAAGATCTTTATTTTCCAGTACCCAGCATGCGAGGAAAAGAATAAAACCTATATATAACAGCCCGTATACCGTAGCAGAAATCGTATATTCCAGAGGCAGATAAAAACTGTTCATAGCTGCAGATTTTATATCGAAGTAATAAAGATGGGGGAACAGGAATTTAGTTATTACACTCAGTACATAGGAATACCAGAATACCTGGTCCTTACCGAGATAGTTCAGATAGACAGGTGTCATATTCCCAACTACAATCATAGTAAAACTCAGACATGTATTAATTGTAACAGGAAGAAAAAGAGAGAAAAATATTATATGGGCTATAACTATTGCATTGGAAAGGAAAATAAAAAAACCTGCCCATATGATATTCGGTTCAAAAAGTCCCTGTTTGCTGTATGTAACAACAAGAAGTTCTGCGATCATAATCAAAACATTTATAAACACCACCGCACATATGCTTAAAAATTTCCCTGCAAGATAATCATATCTACTTACAGGCTTTGCAAGCATAGTATAAATATACCGATTTTTAATATCAGAAGGAACAGACGTAAGAGACAGGCTGAATGAAAGTACAAGATTTATAAGAGCAATCCCTGAAAAAGAAAAATCTATTATTACTTTATTCGGCATATCTCTGTCGAATACTCTCAGAGACATAATTAATATAAGGAAAACAAAACTTGTAAATAAAAATATATAACCTATTTTTCTTTCATAGTGTTCATAAAAATAAAAATTAAAAACTTTCAGCAGATTTTTACTTAACATTGATCGTCTCTCCTATTTTTTCAAGGAATACTTCTTCCAGAGTTCTTCTTTCCATATTTACCGTCAGAATATTTGCTCCTTCATCGCTGAGTAATTTAAGTATTATGTTTGTTTCTTCTTTCCCGTGAGCCATGATCTTCATGTGTGATGTTCCTTCGAATGTGAAGTTTTTGAATTTTTCATTCTTTTTCAGATCGTCAGGAGTTTTTCCCCCGGGCAATTCAAATATAATCGAAAAACTCTGAGAAAGATTGATTTTACTTTCCGGTGTAAGTAAATCCTGAATGGGTGAGCAACATATAAGATCTCCTTTGTTTACTATAGCCACATCATTGCATACCATCTCTGCTTCTGAAAGCTGATGAGAACTGAAAAATATAGTTTTTCCTTCATCTCTCAGTTTAATCATAATATCTCTTACGAGACGCTGTCCTGCAGGATCAAGACCTGATGCAGGTTCGTCGAATATATAGAGTTTTGGATTATGCAGAATGGCCTGTGCTATACCAAAACGCTGTACCATACCTTTCGAAAACTCCCTTATTTTTGTTTTCTTTTTATCACTGAGACCTACCAGAGACAGAACATAATCTATTCGTTCCGCCGTTTCTTTCCTGCCCATATCGTAAAGACCTGCGTAAAACTGCAGCAGTTTTACCGGATTTGTAAAATCTGGATAATAAAGGCTTTCAGGCAGATAACCTATATTTCTTTTACTGTTTCTGTCCATAGGTGAATGGCCGAGAACCGTGATTTCTCCCGAAGTCTGAGGGATAATACCAAGGATTATTTTTATAATGGTTGTTTTTCCTGAACCGTTAGGGCCTAAAAAACCGAAGATTTTACCTTCGTCTATGTCGAAAGAAACACCTTTCAGAGCAGTTGTAGTCTGTTTTTTATTCATTCTGTTGTAAATTTTCACAATATTCTTTATTGATATTATTTTTTCTTTCTCCATTAAAAAAACCTTTCCATTACTTGTTTTTATTTAGATTATACCCATTTTTTTCTATATTATTCCTTAATAAATTTTTTAGATAAATTGTCTTTTCATAATTTTTGTCAAAAGCTTTATTTTACGTTATTAAAAATGAAAATTCCTATAATTTTACTGACCTGAGCATAAGCAGGTAATAAACGTTTTGCTCCTGTCACGCGTTACGCATCACATGAGTCTAACGGTAGATTATAATCTCCGGCCGGAAATCAGGTACAGATTTAATACAAAATTCCTCCCGCCTTTCTTTTTAAAAACCTTCCGTATCCTTTAGTACCTGTAAATTTTCCGTTTTCTGCGACTACTTTTCCTCTGCATATGGTCATAACGGGGAAACCTGCCACAGTCATGCCTTCATAGGGTGACCAGTCACAGTTTGTATGAAGTAATTCAGGATGAATTACCGTTTCTTTTCGGGGATCAAATATGATAATATCTGCATCGGAACCGGGAGCGAGAGTTCCTTTTTGAGGATAAAGTCCGAAAATCTTTGCCGGATTCGTACTTACAATAGAAACAAATCTATTCAGGGATATTCTGCCTTTTGCCACACCTTCGCTGTATATAAGAGGTACCATTGTTTCTACTCCAGGCAGACCGTAAGGTATTTTCGTAAAATCTCCATGCCAGGCATTTTTCTGTTCCGTAGTAAAGGTGCATGTATCAGTTCCTATTACATCTATTTCTCTCCTGACCAGTCCTTCCCAGAGTCTGTTACAATCTTTTTTCTTTTTTATCTGAGGGCATGTAGCATACCAGTGGCCGTTCTCTCTTTTAAAGACGTCATCATCCAGAAGAAGATACTGGGGACAGGTTTCTGCAAACACATTAACTCCTCTGTCTCTGGCAGCTTTAACTGCATCTGCACCCTCCCCTGTCGACATATGAACTATATAAAGTCTTCCTCCTGTCACTTCTGCCCATTTTATTGCTCTCACAATCGCTTCTTCTTCAATAAAGTTAGGCCGCGACAGAACATGGGCATAGGCTCCGTATTTTTCTTTTTCTTTCTCATAACGGTCCAGAAGCATCTCCAGAACAACAGGACTTTCTGCATGTACAGAGAGTGTAGAACCATAAAGACAGGTACTTTCCAGGGCGGAAAAGAGTGCTTCATCATCACTCATGAGTCCTCTGCTTTTATAACACATAAACATTTTGAAGGAAGGAATACCATAATCGACTGTCTCCTTTATTTCTTTAAGAATATGTTTATGCCAGTCTGTAATACATACATGAAGAGAATAGTCTATGGAGACTTTTCCGTCCCCTTCTTTTCTTCTTTCCTCCGCGCCTTCTATGAGATGTTTCCCTTTTTCCTGGTTGGCAAAATCTATAACAGTAGTCACACCCCCTGCTGCCGCAGCTTTTGTACCGTTCTCGAAATCGTCAGAACTTACTGTACCTGCCATAGGCAGTTGAAAATGGGTATGAACATCTATGGCACCGGGGAAAATATATTTCCCTTCACCGTTTATTATTCTGACATTATCTTCAGGGAGATTATGTCCTATGAGAACAATTTTTTCTCCTTCTATACCTATGTCTGCCCTGTAAATATCACAGGCTGTAACGATGGTTCCGTTTTTTATTAAAAGATCCATGGTGCACCTCCGGATATCAATTATCAGTGACCAGTTAACAATAAATTTATAAGCTTAAAACAAATCATTGTTTATATGAGAATCGTGATACGTAACGCGTTACGCGTTACGCGTGACTGATATAGTCACTTCCGAAAAATCTTGAAACTCAAGATTTTATCTATCTTCAGCCACCTGAGGGGCTGCATGATTTGGCTTCAAAAGGTTTACTACCTGCTTTAAAAGATTTTACCGCACTTTCAAAATCAGAGGATATCTTCTTATAAATATTCTCGGGACTGTTCAATGTGATTATATAAACATGATTGTTCTTTATTAAAAAATATCCGTCAATAATATCTGTTTCAGAATATGGTTCTCCTGCAATGGTTCCTTTTGCTTCCGATCTCTGTACAATCCTTACTGCAGGAACTCCGTCTACTGTTGTATCGTTTTTTTCAATTATAGTACTGTGAATTTCCATTGTTTCATTTTTAAAATCATAAGGTTCTACCTGAGAAACAAGTTCGGCAAGGGTTCCGCTTTTTTCCAGAGGAAAACCATCTACATAAAACGACGTAAAACCATCATGTTCAAAATATACATTTCCGCGGTCATCAAAAGCTTTCCATCCGGCCGGCAGCACCAGGGAAAAACGATCTCCTTTATCTTTATATTCTTTTGAAGAATCATCACCTGCTGCCGGAGATTGACTGACAGATAATAATAAAATACCCAGACATAATAAAATGGTTATTGAATATTTATTCATAAACATTCCTTCCTTAGATTCGTAGATTTTTTTATGAGTATAAACTGTTATTGATTGAAAGTCAATATATAGCAACAGTAATCACATTTTCATTATTTTTATTTTGCTATAAAATATATAAAATGCTATAATATAATATTATAAATTTATAGAGTATTTCATAACTGACACATCACGTTTTACGCATTAAGAGTTTATTAATAAATTGTTATGAAATCAGCTATATAGATTAACCTCGCGTCACGCGTCACGCGTCACGCATCACTAACCATATGCACTCATATCGGGAGGTTTTTATTATGCCTATAATATATTGCGGAAACTGCGGACATCAACATAGAGAGAGCACAAAATTCTGTCAGGGATGTGGCGGAGAGATAATAGCCACTGATTCAACGGGCTCATTAATGGCAGGAGTAATGCTGGATAATCGCTATGAAATAATAGAACTGATTAAAGCAGGGGGCATGGGTGCCGTTTATAAAGCTCTAGACCACAGATTCGATAAGAAATTATGTGCCGTAAAAGAAATGCTCAGTCAGACAGGCGGCACCTCTCATGATCAGGATTATATGATTGATCGTTTTAAAAAAGAAGCGCATATGCTGAATGAACTGAGACATCCCAACATGCCGGTAGTAAGAGATTATTTTATTCAGGCAGGACGTTATTATCTTGTCATGGATTATATAGAAGGAAATGACCTCGAAACAATACTGGAAAAATATATAGACGATCAGAAATTACTGGGGTTAAATGAAGAAAAAAAAGGGCTTCCTGAAGAAAAAGTTGTTGAATGGGCCAAACAGATACTTGATGCTCTCGATTATCTGCACAGTCAGAAACTGGTATACAGAGATCTTAAACCTTCAAATATAATACTTCGTAATTCGGACCAGAAGGCCATGCTTATAGATTTCGGCATAGCAAGAACGGTAAATCTTGAAACAATTCAGAATACAAAAACTGCTACAGGTACACCTGCCTTTGCTCCTCCCGAACTGTTCGAAGGGAAACCTGAACCGAGAACAGATATATACTCACTGGCTGCTACCATGCACTGTCTCCTTACGGGAGATATACCTTTTATACCATTTTCTTTCAAACCTGTAAGAGAAATTAACCCGAATGTATCGGAAGAACTTGAAGACATAGTCAGACAGGCACTCTCACATGATGCAAAAGACCGTTTTTCCGGTGCCCGCGATATGAAAAAGGCTCTTGAAGACTACAAAGTTTCCCGTAAATCTCCCCGGGTAAAAGAAATACCTCCTGCCAGAAAAGAACCTTCAGCTCCCTCCCAAACAATTGCCGATAATGAAGACAGCGAAGGCACTCTGACACTACTGAAAGCTCCCACAGTATCTGTAAAGCCAGAAGAGACAGGGAAACCTGAGAGGTCTGACAGCAGACCCGGTACAACCCGTAAGGAAAAAAAGAGTGGAAATTATTTAATTCCCATATCTATTATTATAGGTTTAATAATATTATCTGTAATAGCATCAGGCCTCATAAGAAACGGAAAATTCTTTAAAGGCCAGGCAGAAAAAGCTTTCACAAATAAAAATTATGAAAAAGCCAGAAACTCTTATAAGAGACTGGCACAGATAAATCCTGAACTTGGCAAATCAGATCCATATACTCTGAAGAATTTAATTTCTATGGCAGAACAGGATCCGAATTACCTGCTTGATTATTGTAAGATTGCAGAGGCTATGATAGATCCTAACTCTCCGGAATCTTTGATGGCTCTTGGAAAAGTTACTGAAAAAAAATTCCCTGATGAAGCAGCCGGTTATTATAAGAAAGTTATAAGTATAGAACCTTCACACAAAGATGCCTTTTTAAAATTATATAATATTTACATAAATAAGAAGGATTATAAATCGACTAAAGATATACTTGAGCAATCGTCAGTATCTGATAAAGGTAAATATTACATGAACCTTGGAGATAAATTTTTAAGTGAGAACAAATATAAAGAATCCGGAGAATGTTATAAAAAAGTAAGTGACATTGAAAAAGGTGATAAAAAACTTCAAGCATATAGAAAGCTCAGTCTATGTTACTTAAAAACAAACGATTATATAAATGCTATTGCAACAAATGTGGCAATACTTGCAATTAAACAGGATGACATTCAGGCTCATATTGATCTCGGGAAAGCATATTATAACAACAAACAATATGACAAGGCTCTTGAAAATCTGGAAAAATCAGTAAAACCAAAACTATCGGAGAAGGATAAAAAAACAGTTATTGAATATCTTAACAATGTGGGTAATATTTATTTAAGCAAAGATAATTACAATGATGCAGAAAAAATCTTTAAAAAATTAAAGGAACTGAAAGCTGCAGACAGAGCTAAAGATGGTCTTGGTAAGATTGCAACATATTATCTGAAACAGGGAGAACAATTTTTGGATAATAAAAATTATAAAGATGCAGAGAAAAATTTCAACAAAGTAATAGACCTTACGGGTAAAGATAATAAAGAAGCAAAGATTGCCATGAAACATATAAAAGAGATCAATGATATTCTTTATCCTCAACCACAGGTTAAATACTATCCGCCCAACTATAATGCAGGAAACGGCTCAGGTCAGTCCGAACTGCCCGGCGGTTCTGTAGATGATCTGGAAAGCGGAAATTTAGACGAGTAAATCTGGCCTTGAGGAAAATTTTTTAGGAATAGAATTTTATTAATTGTCTCTTTCCTCGCGTCACGATTTAATATATTTGAGACAGTTATTTAATTATCGTTCCTTAATTATCAGGAGGTTAATTTTATGTCTTAAAAAATTTACTCTATCGTAACTCAGGAGGTTAATTTTATGTCTTTAAAAACTTATTCTATCGTAACTCAGGAGGTTAATTTTATGTCATTAAAAATTTACTCTATAGTAACACTGGTGTTAATGTGTCTTTTGTTTAATCTTTATCCATGTTTATCCCAGGAAAACGTCAGTTCTCTGAATAAAAAAGGACTGAGTGCCTACGATACTGGCAACTACGAAGAAGCTATCAATTATTTTGACAGAGCACTGGCTATTGCACCTGACCAGGCCCCTCTGTGGAACAATAAAGGTCTTGCCTTATATAAACTCCTGAAATACAGTGATGCCCTTACATGCTTTAATGAAGCCATAAAAAAGGATAAAGATTATGATAAGGCCTACTACAATAAAGGTATGACACTTTATAACCTGGAAAAATACGAAGAAGCTATAAAATCTTTTGAAATGGTTCTGAAAATCAATCCGAAATATAAAAAGGCATCGGATAAAATAGGAGAAGCAAAAAAAGCTCTGGAACAAAAAACAGAAAACTATAAAGAAGCAGATGCCCTGTTTCAGAAGGGAAATGCTTTATATCTTGCCGGAAAATACGGAGAAGCAATCAAATGTTTCGATGAAGTGCTGAAACGTAATTCTTCCTATGAACAGGCAAAACAAAAAAGACAGGAAGCTATAAATGCCCTTTCCGCACCCAGGAAAACAGAAATATTCTTAGAAGCATGCAGGAAAGGAAATACCTTCTATAATATGGGAGAATATGAGAAAGCCATGGAATGGTTTGATAAATCTATAGAAGAAGAGCCTTCCTGTGGCGCTGCCTGGTTCGGGAAAGGCCTCGCAATGTGTGCCATTGCTTTCAAAAATATGAATAATTATGATAATGATGGGAAAAAATATCTGGAAAAGAGCATTAAAATATCTCCGGATCTGAAAGATTTTAATATTAACATTGAAAATACAGACGGATTTACACCTTTACACATGATGGCTTTTTTAAAAGATAATAAAGACATAGCGGAATTACTTATAGAAAAAGGAGCAAATATCAATGCCAGAACAGCCCTTGGTAATACTCCTCTTGCCATTGCCATCATATGGAAAAATAAAGAAGTAGCAGATATGCTTGTAGTCCGGGGGGCTGATCTGAATATTAAAAACAACACAGGAGTTACTCCCCTGCACCATGCATTAAAGCGCCATGACAGTTACCTTGAAATAGCAAAAATTCTGATAGAAAAAGGAGCAAATATTAATGCCATAGATAATAACGGTAAAACTCCTTTACATTATGCCACTGAAAATAAATTTAAAACTGAAGCAACATTACTTGTAAATAAAGGGGCAGAACTTGACAATAAAGACATAGAAGGTAAAACGCCCCTCTTCTATGCTATATATAATAACGACAGAACACTGGCAGAATTAATTATAAATAAAGGTGCAAGCGTAAAACTTCAGGACAATAACGGGAAAACGCCATTACATTTTGTGCTGAATGATGTATTGAAAGGAATACCTGAATTGCTTCTGGCAAAAGGGGCAGACATAAACGCTAAAGATAATGAAGGAAAAACACCGTTACAATATGCCCTGGAAAATGGATTGCAGGAAATATCCATGGCACTTGTAACAGGAGGGGCAGATATTAAAATAAAAGACAGTGAATACAACGCAACACCTCTTCACTGGGCGGCATATAAATATATGCCTTCTCTCGTAGAAATATTTCTGGCAAAAGGCCTGGCTGTTAATGATAAAGATATGAACGGAGAAACACCGCTTCACTGGGCAGCATATGCCAATGTCACAGATACAGCGAAATTGCTTATAGCAGCAGGGGCTGACATTACCGGTAAAAACAATGAAGGCGGAACACCTCTGCACAGGGCAGCTATAAACGGAGGTAAAGAAATTGCTCTATTACTTATTTGCAGCGGAGCCGATGTGCACAGTAAAGACAATAACGGCAGAACGCCCTTGCATTACGTAGCATATACGGACTTTACATCTGTAGCCGAACTGCTCATATCCAAAGGAGCAGATATTAACTGTAAAGATAATAATGGTGAGACACCTCTTGATATTGCAAAAAATGAAAATAAAACTGACATGATTAAATTTTTCACAAAAGACGGGAGTGAAGATAAATAACCAGTATTCCTCTGCAGGTTCTCACCTGCAGAGGAATACTGTTATAGAGATATGAAAAAATTACTCTGTATATTTATATTTATATTTATATTACTGAATATTTCTGTTGTTTTATCCCAGGAAACGGTAGAAGAACTCAACAAAAAAGGTCTGGATCTATATAATAAAGGTAAATACGAAGAGGCAATTAACTGT